>JBAYGL010000392.1:0-5367 GCA_041666725.1 Limisphaerales bacterium | reverse complement strand
CGCAGATTGCGACTGTCACGTCGCAGTCGGGCGGGAAGTTCGGATTGCGAGACGGCCTGCTGGAGATCGAGACCAAAGGCGGGACGGGCTATCCGGGGATTCGCATCACGGGCGCGTGGAATTTGTCCAAGTGCAACCGCCTGACACTGGAATTCTCGAATCGCGACAACAAGGGCGAGCTGCCGATCACGGTCCGGCTCGACAATCCGGATGCGGATGCCGGCAAGTCGCAGGGCGTGTTCGTGGACCGCGTGAAGATTCGTGGCAAACAGCCGGCGAGCTACACGGTGGCGCTCCCGCCGCCGTTACCTCATGGGCGGGAGATCAACAGCAAACTTTCCGGCATGAAGCGCGGGCCGTTTGCGACGACGGGTGTGGCGGCCGATCTGGATGCATCCAAAGTGGTCGGTGTCGCGGTTTACATCAAGGAGCCGAAGCTTGACTGGTTGTGGGGCGTGAAGCGCATCATCGCGCACACCGGCCCCACGCCGGAAACGCCGGGATGGATGCGGCTGCCGCCGGAAAAATTCTTCCCCTTCATTGACGCATACGGCCAGTTCAAGCACAGGGACTGGCCCGGAAAGACCCACTCGAACGAAGACCTGAAGCAGGCGTTGGCGAGCGAGCGCGCCGACATCGCCGCGCATCCCAGCCCGAAGGGATGGAACAAATACGGCGGCTGGAAAGACGGCCCCAAAAGGCAGGCCACGGGGCGTTTCCGGGTGGAAAAGGTCGACGGGAAATGGTGGATGATCGATCCCGAGGGATGCCTCTTTTGGTCGCACGGGCCGGTGCGTGTCACCTCGTCATCGGCCGTGACGCCCTTGGACGAGCGGGAGTTCTACTTCACCGATCTGCCCAAGGCGGACTCGCCGTTTGCGCTCTTCTACACGACACGTGATACGTTGCTCTGGCCGTATTACGAGGCGCGGGGCATCCAGCGGACCTATGATTTCTCCTCGGCCAACGCCTTCCGAAAATATGGTTCGGACTGGGTGGCGCGCTACGCCGACCTGGCGCACCAACGGTTGCGGAGCTGGGGCATGAACACCATTGCCAACAGTTCGGACGTGCGGATCTGCAAGCAGGACCGCACGCCCTACGCGGATCGCTTCGAGTTGAAGTCTCCGGACATCGAGGGCGCACACCTGGGCTGGTGGAAGTTCAAGGACCCGTTCCACCCCGAATTCCGCGCCAACTTCCGGCGGCAACTCGTGCAGCGGAAGGCCGAGCTGGATGATCCGTGGTGCTTCGGGTTCTTCGTGGACAACGAGATCAGCTGGGGTGGCGAGACCGCGCTGGCGGACTGGACGCTGCAATCTCCCGCCACCCAGCCCGCGAAGATCGAGCTGGTCAACCGGCTCAAGCAGAGGCACGGCTCCATCGCCAAAATCAACGCGCTGTGGAAAACGGATTACGCGGATTGGAACGCGTTGCTCCAGTCGCAGCAAAAGCCGCCGGCGGGCGCGAAGGACGACTGCATTGCGTTCAGCGCCGTCGTGACCGAAGCCTACTTCAAAAACATCCGCGACGAGTTCAAGGCCATCGCGCCGGACACGCTCTACCTCGGATGCCGCTTCGCGGGTTCGACCAAGGCCGCCGTCCAGATCGCGGCCAAATACTGCGACGTGATCAGCTACAACCTCTACCGGCACACGCTGGAGGATTTCAAATTGCCCGAGGGCGTGGACAAGCCGGTGATGATCGGCGAGTTCCATTTCGGCGCGCTCGATCGGGGCATGTTCCACCCGAGCCTGATTGAAGTCGCGAACCAGGAGGCGCGCGGCAAGGCATATGCGGCTTATATCGCCTCGGCGTTACGTCACCCGAACTTCATCGGCGCGCACTGGCATCAGTTTGGCGAACAGCCCACGAGCGGGCGGTTCGACGGTGAAAACCTCCAGAACGGGCTGCTGGACGTGTGCGACACGCCCTATCCCGAGACCATCGCAGGCGTTCGCGAGGTGGGATATCGCCTTTATGAGATCCGCAGCCAGGGCAGGGAATGAACACGCGCAACAGAGGCCCGTCCGCAGCCGGGCTGGACGAAACGTCAGGAATGCGTCGTGTAATTCCACGGTCGCACGTTTAATTACCAGCGATGAAAGAGCGTCCCATCACCGGGCTGGTGCGTGACGTCCCGCAAGCCATGCGTCTCGCCTTTTGCCACCGGCCAGTCCAGCGCAGACGTCATCTGCCGCCCGTGATTAAGATGCCTGCATTTACAAAATCCATTATGCCTGTCGTCACCCGCCTTCTCACACCCATCCTGTGCCTGGCTGCGTTTTCCATCGCCCGCGCCGAAGTCGTGCGCGTGGAAGTCACAGAACGTTCTGACGTGGAAGCCACGGGTTACGAACTGATCGTCGGGCGGCTGCACTTTGAAATCGATCCGATGCATCCGCGCAACCGCATCATCGCTGATGTCGATCTGGCACCAACCAATGCGGCGGGGCGGGTGGCGTTTTCCTCCGATCTCCGCATTCTGAAACCCAAGGAGCCCGGGCGCAGCCACGGGGCGGCCTGGGTGGAAATTCCCAATCGGGGCGGCAAGAGCGGTCTGACCCGTCTTATCACCCAACACGGCTTTACGGTCATGCAAGTGGGCTGGGAGTTCGACGTGCCCGCCCAAGCCGACAAGCTGCGCATCAAGGTGCCAGCGGCGCGGGAAAAGGACGGCAAACCAGTTCGCGGCGTGGTCCGCGCCACGTTTACGCCAGAAAAGCGCGTGGAGCAGTTCACCTTGGGCGATCTGGCGGATTATCCCCCCGTGGATGCTGCCGGACCAGACAGCCGGTTGATCGCGCGGGAGACCATGGCGTTTCCAGGTGGCAAGGAGCTGCCGCGCAGCCAATGGCGCCTGGAAGGCCAGCGCGTGACTTTGGAAGGCGGCTTCGAACCGGGCAGGACCTACGAGATCGCCTATCTGGCGGAGAATCCGCCGGTGGCAGGCCTGGGCCTGGCGGCGATTCGCGATGCGGTGGCATGGCTGAAACACGACGCCAGCTCGCTGGCTCCGGTGCGCCACGCCTACGCCTTTGGTTCCTCGCAATGCGGTCGGCTCCTGCGTGAATTTGTCTATCTGGGCTTCAACACCGACGAGCATGAACGACTGGCGCTGGATGGGGTGATGGCGCACATCGCGGGCGCGGGCCGTCTGGACATCAACCGACGTTGGTCGGTGCCGCGCGCCGTGGCCGCGTTTGAAACCGCGTCCTATCCCTTCGCCGACACTACGCAGGCGGATCCGGTCAGCGGGATCGCGGAAGGCGTGCAGGAAAACCCGCGTGTGACACACAGGCCCAAAATCTTTTACATGAACACGGCTGCGGAATACTGGGGTGCTGGCCGCGTGGCAGGCCTGTCGCATACCAGCGCCGACGGCACCCGGGATGTGCCGTTGCCCGACAACGTCCGGTCCTATTTCTTTGCCGGCACCCAGCACGGACCGGCGGCTTTCCCGCCCTGGGCTCCGGCCAAGGACGCCCCGCTCGCCAACCCCGTCAGCGCCAACCCCGTTGTCCTCAGCCTGCGTCTGGCGATGCACCGCTGGGTCACCGAAGGCGCGCTGCCGCCGCCAAGTGCCTATCCCAAACTGAGCGACGGCACCTTGGTGCCGGTATCGAAGGTCGGCTTCCCGGCCTTGCCCGGGATCAGGTCGCCACGGAGCGCAACGGGTGGACCGCGCCTGCGCAATCCGCTCTGGCCGCATGGAGCGGGAGCTGGCACGGAGCTGCCGCTGCTGGTGCCGCAAGTGGATGCGGATGGCAATGACCTTGCGGGCATCCGGATGCCGGACGTCAGCGTGCCCCTGGGCACCTGCACGGGCTGGATGTTTCGTTCGGTCTTGATGGGCGGCCCTCAAGAACTGCTGCCGTTGCGCGGTTCCTGGATTCCCTTCGCCGCCACGCGCGGGCAGCGGGAGCAGCTCCACGATCCACGCCCGGCGCTCGACGAGCGCTATGCCAGCAAGGAAGCCTACCTGGCACGCGTGAGCGAGGCCCTGCAACGACTCATCAAACAGGGCCACCTCCAGGCTGAAGACCTTGATCCGCTGCGGAAGCAGGCAGGAGATCGCTGGGATTGGGTCGTGAGCAAAAATTCCTTGTGACCTGCTGAACCGCACATTGCGCCTTCTCGAAACATCACCCAGCCGACCGTTTTGAATGGCATTCACACACCGCCGCCAATATATCCATGGCGAGTTGCCCGCGCGCTGCTGGTGGGTCTTTCAAACCCGGCTTCATTGCAGCACGGTCAACCGCTCCAGCAGTTGACCAGCCTCGATGAATCGCTACTCCTGCGCATCAACACAGCTTTCTTCGTCTCGGCGTCCGGTGAATCGGATTGTGCGGCGACAGAAAACTGCTAAAAGATCCGTTCAGCATTGCAAGATAGCCAGATTTTTACGGCTGCCTTCAGCCTTGATCATCTCTCGGCTCGCAAAGTCTCTTCCACTTGCCCAAGGGAACGCCGACACATTACACAAAGATGTTGGCCACGGAGTTTGCCGGCCGCACGCGGGTCCGGGGATGGAGCTGACGGCGGGAAGGAGTTGATGGGGCGGGAGTTTGCCACCCGCTTAACCCCAAGTCCTGGTGCCGGATTGGTCGCCAAAGGCTGGCGCGGTGAATGGGCCGTCTCCTCGGCAGCGCTGGGACTGATGCCGGCGCCCGGTCTCAAGATTCCCTTCAACATGGGGGCGTCTTACGGCGGATTTGGGAAGTGGCACTGCTGGGAGGGCGCGCTCGCCGAAAACCGTTGCTTCGACCCACCTGCGGCGTTGCAACTCAAATGAGCAAAAATTCTTTCAGAATGACGCTGTTTACAATCTTGCTGACGACAATTCTGGCTTGTCTGCTGGACGCCGTCTCCGCAAGGCCGTTGGGCGATGGAGACACCGTGTTTTACGTTGCCACCTGCGGCAGTGATGCGAATCCCGGCACAACAACGAAGCCATTTGCGACGATCCAACGCGCGCGCGACGAGATTCGCAGGATGAAAAGAAACAGAGGGCTTCCGAACAGTGGCGTCGTCGTGGAGGTTCTCGGCGGCAGGTATGAGTTGGCCAAGCCTGTCGAGCTGACGGCGGAGGATTCAGGCACCGCAGAGGCTCCTGTTGTTTATCGTGCCCGGCGAGGCGAGGCGGTTCACATCAGCGGTGGGCGGGTTGTGACCGGTTGGAAGCCTGTGACCGATCCGTCGGTCCTCAATCGACTGGACCCCCTTGCGCGAGACAAGGTTGTTCAAGCCGACCTCAAAGCGATGGGCATCGCGGAATACGGTGACCTGGGGTTGGACGCGGAGGCGGAGTTGCAGTCGTGGCTGGCAAGGGTTGACGGGCAGGGTGAAGACGCGATGGGCAGT
>JBAYGL010000391.1:0-5377 GCA_041666725.1 Limisphaerales bacterium | reverse complement strand
GCGTTCGTGAAGCCGCTCCTTGCCGCGCGCTGGCTGGTCGTCCCTGTTTATCTTGCCGTTGCCGTTGGCGGCCTGTGGCTGCTCGCGCCGCGCCTGGGCACGGAGATTTTTCCAAAGGTGGACGCCGGGCAAATCCAGCTCCGCCTCCGCGCCACGCCCGGCACGCAGCTTGAGAAGACGGAGGCCATCGCCCTGCGCGTCCTCGATCTCATCAAGCGCGAAGCCGGGCCGGACAATGTCACGATGAGCATCGGCCTCGTCGGCGTCCACGCCGCGAACTACCCGGTCAATCTCATCCACCAGTGGAACGCCGGCCCCGAGGAAGGCGTGCTGCAAATCCAGTTCAAGCACGGGGCCGTCCGCACCGAGCCGCTCAAGGAAAAGCTCCGCGCCGTGTTCAAGGCCGAGCTGCCCGACGTGCTGGTGAGCTTCGAGCCGAGCGACATCGTCGAGCGCGTGATGAGCTTCGGCGCGCCAACGCCCATCGAGATTGCGGTGCAAGGCCAGAGCCTGCCCGCGAGCAAGGAGTTCGCCGACAAGCTCCGCGAGCGGCTGGCGAAGATTCCTTCGCTGCGCGACCTCCAGTTCGCCCAGGTGCTCGACTACCCGACGCTCGACGTGAACATCAACCGCGAGCGCGCCGGCCTGCTCGGCGTGAAGATGAGTGACGCCACCAAGTCGCTCGTCGCCAGCACGGCGAGCAGCCGCTTCACCGTGCCGAATTACTGGGCTGATCCGGCCAGCGGCATCGCCTTCAGCGTGCAGGTGCAGGTGCCACAGGGCCGCGTGACCACGGTCGAGGAATTCAAGAACACGCCCGTCACGACCGCTGGCGGCAAGGCCACGCTGCTCCGCAACATCGCGAGCGTCAGCGAGGGCACCGCGCCGCAAACTTACGAGCGCTACAACCTCGTGCGCGTCGTCTCGCTCACCGCGAACATCCACGGCTCGGACCTCGGCAGTGTGGCAAAGCAAATCCACGCGGCCATCAAGGAAGTCGGCGCGCCGCCCGCGCGGACGAGCGTCGCCGTGCGCGGACAGATTCCGCCGATGGAGGAAATGTTCGCCGGCCTGCGCAACGGATTGGGCCTCGCCGTGGTCGTCATCTTCCTGCTGCTGGCGGCGAACTTTCAGTCGTTGCGTCTCTCGGTCGTGGTCATCTCGACGGTGCCCGCCGTCATCGCAGGCGTCGCGCTGACGCTCTGGCTGACGCACACGACGCTGAACATCCAGAGCTTCATGGGAGCCATCATGGCCGTGGGCGTGGCCGTGGCGAATGCGATTCTGCTCGTGACCTTCGCCGAGCGGGCGCGTGTGTCTGGAAGCACGGATGCTTCTTCCGCTTCGCTCGAAGGCGCGACCTCACGCCTCCGCCCAATTCTCATGACCAGCTTCGCGATGATGGCGGGCATGTTGCCGATGGCCCTCGGACTCGGCGAAGGCGGCGAGCAGACCGCCCCGCTGGGCCGCGCCGTCATCGGCGGCCTCGCCGCCGCGACGCTCACCACGCTCTTCATCCTCCCGTCCGTCTTCGCCGTGGTGATGGCCGGCAAGCACACCCGTTCCGCCAGCCTCGACCCCGACGACGAGCAAAGCCCCCAGTTCACCGCCGCCAAATGAATCCTGCCATGACACTACCTGCCCGCAGCGCGCTTACATGCGCCATCACGCTGCTTGCCGCACCGCTCTTCGCCGCCGACGCGCCGCAAGTCCGCGTTGCTTCGCCGACGCGCGGCGATGTCCACCGCTTCGTCACCCAGCCCGGGGCCATCCGCCCGCTTCAGCAGGCCACGCTCTACGCCAAAGTGCCCGGCTATCTGAAGTCCATCGCCGTGGACAAGGGCGACGCCGTGAAGGCCGGTGCAGTGCTGGCGCAAATCGAAGTCCCCGAGTTGCAGGCCGAGCTGCACGCGCAGCAGGCGCAGCTGGCCAGGGCCGGGGCTGAAATCGCCCGGGCGCAATCCGAAGTGCTCCGCCGCCAGGCCGATGTCGCCCGCTTTGACGCCGAGTTGCATCGCCTCCGCGCCGTGCTTGAAAAGGGCGAAGTTGAGCACGCCTTCGCCAACTCCGAGTTTGACCGCCTCACCAAGGCCCGCCGGCAGGCCCCCGACCTCGTCACCGCCCAGCAGCTCGACAAGGCAAGGTCCGACCGCGATTCGCTCGCCGCATCCATCACCGCCGCCCGCCAGGCCATCGCCGCGGCGCAGGCCGAGCAGCAGTCCGTCCGCGCCTCCGTGGACGTGGCGCAACGGCTTGTGACCGTCGCCCAGGCGGAGGCGCAAGTGGCCGACGCCGGGTTGCAGCGCACGCGGACGCTGCTCGCCTACACGCAGATCACCGCGCCGTTCAGCGGCACCGTCACCGCGCGGTTCGTGGACACGGGCGCGTTCATCCCCGCCGCCACTTCGGGCAATTCCGCCCAGAACGCCGCCATCGTCACGGTGATGGACTTCGACACCGTCCGCGTGCAGGTGCCCATGACAGAACTCGAAGCGCCCCTGGTCGCGAAGGGCCAGCCGGTCAAAGTCACGCTCGACGGCCTGCCTGGAAAAAACTTCGAAGGCCGGGTCACCCGCTTCGCCGGCGCGCTGGACGAGGCCACGAAGACGATGCTCGTCGAGGCCGAGCTGCCCAACCCCGGCCACACGTTACGCCCCGGCATGTATGCCACCGTGCGCGTGGGCGTGGAAAAGCACACGAACGTGATGCTCGTGCCGAGCGAGGCGCTGGTGATGGAAAAAGCCAACGCCTTCCTCTTCCTCGCCGTCGGCGGCAAGGCAAAGAAAACGCCGGTGAAAATCGGCTTCAATGACAGCGTGCAGGTGGAAATTGCCTCCGGTCTCGCCGAGAGCGCGAGGGTGATCCTGGTCGGGAAGATGACCTTGGCCGATGGGCAGGCCATCAACGTGCAGGAGGGCAAGTGAAGTTTTCAGTTTTCAGTTTTCAGTTTTCAGTCGTGGCACTGGCTGGCTGTGTTTTCGTTGCGAACGCGGAGACCAACCAGCCGATTGACCTCCCTACCGCGCTGCGTCTCGCCGGCGCCCAAAACCTCGACGTGCAGCTCGCCCGTGAGCGGCTGCGCGAGGCGCAGGCGGCGCACGACACCGCGCTCTACAACTTCTTCCCGTGGCTCACACCCGGCGTCGGCTACCGCCGCAGCGACGGGCGGATTCAGGACGTGGGCGGGGCTCTGCTCGACACCAGCAAGCAGAGCTACACACTGGGCGCGAACGTCGAGGCGCGGCTGGAGCTGGGCGAGGCGTGGTTCAAGGCGCTCGCCGCCAAGCAGATCGCCCAGGCCGCCGATCACGCCGTCGAGGCGCAGCGGCAGGAGAGCATCTTCAACGCCGCGCTCGGCTACTTCGATCTCGTGAAAGCCCGCGCCACGGCCGCCGTCGCGCAGGACGCCGCGCGCATCGCCGGGGACTACGCCGACCAGCTCCAGCGAGGTGTCGAGCTGGGCCTCATCTTCAAGGGCGACGCCCTCCGCGCACGCGGCCAGGCCGAGCGAAACCAGCTCGCCGTCCAGCAGGCCCGCGAGCAGCAACGCGTCGCCGCCGCCCGGCTCGCGCAGGTGCTCCGCCTTGACCCGGCGGTGAACCTGCTCCCCGCCGACAACGAACTGCTGCCGCTTACGCTTACCGACACAAACACCGCGCTGGACTCGCTCGTGGCCCGGGCGCTCGCCACCCGGCCCGAGTTGAAACAGGGCGACGCCTTCACCGCCGCCGCGCGGAAGAACCGCGACGCGGCAACCGTCGGCCCGCTGATTCCCAGCCTTGGCGCGCAGGCGTTCTTCGGCGGCCTGGGCGGGGGGCGGAACAATGAGTCGGGAAACTTCGGCGGCAATGAAAGCATGGCGCTCACGCTCGGCTGGCGGCTCGGACCCGGCGGCATTTTCGACTTTGCCCGGGAGAAATCCGCCACCGCCCGGCTCAACGCCGCCTCGCTGACGGCGGACAAGGTGAAGGACGACATCATCCGGCAGGTGGTCGAGGCGCACACGCGCGTCCACTCGCTCACATCGCAGCTCGCCACCTTGAAGCGCGCGCTGGCAACGGCGGAAGAGGCCTTCCGGCTCACCCGCGGGCGGAAGGAGCGCGGCTTCGGCGTGGTGCTGGAGAACATCTTCGCGGAACAGGATTTGACCCGCGCCCGCACGGACTACCTCGGCACTGTGGCGGAGTTCAACAAGGCGCAATACCTCCTCCAGCGGGCAAGCGGGACCGCACCCTGACGCGGGGTAGCATCGGAACCGGGCGGACGAATTCCCGGGACCAGTCGGAACTTGCCAGCCGGCAGAATGGCTGCTCTATTGCGACAGGCGTTTGGGGTTCAACGCACGGTCGGAGTCACCCAAAGGCACCTTGACCGCCACGGAACGGTTCAAATTCAAAACTGCATCACGATCCCAATATGAAAAACCATCCCATCCACAAAAGCGGCTTCACACTCGTGGAAATCATGATCGTGGTGGCCATCATCGGTCTGCTCGCAGCCATCGCCATCCCGAACTTCGTGAAGTCACGCGCCTCGGCCCAGAAGAACGCCTGCATCGGCAATCTCAAGCAGATTGACGGGGCGATGAACCAGTGGGCGGTCGAGAACAAGAAATCCGCGACGGACACCTACTCACTCTCGGACACGACCCTGCTGGCCTTCATCAAGGGATCGAACCTGCCCGCCTGCCCCGGCGGCGGCACCTACAGTGCGGGTGCCACCATCACGGCCTCGCCGACCTGCAGCCTGTCCGCGAGCGGACATACGTTGTAACCAGTTACACGTCCCAGCAACCCCGCCGCCTCGGCGGGGTTTTGCGTTTAAGGGACAACGGGCGATTCCCAACCGACACGCAGCCCGTCAGGGGAAGCACCCCGCTGCTGCAATGTGCGGAGACTGAGTGCCGCATCACGCTTGGCCAGCCTCACGCCGTGCTCATCCGTCATGAGCGGGCAGTGGAAAAAAGCCGGGGCAGTGTGCCCGAGCGCCTCGTAAAGCAGGAGCTGACGGGCGGTGCTGGCCAGCAGATCCGCACCTCGGACGACTTCGGTGATACCCATCGCCACATCGTCCACCACCACCGCCAGCTGGTAGGCGAGCAGGTCGTCGTTCCGCCAGACCACAAAATCCCCGAAGTCTTTCCCCGCGACGAAAGCCTGTGGACCGAAATGTCCGTCGGTGAAAGTGATCACGCGCCCCTCCGGCACACGGAAACGCCAGGAGGGATTCGTGTTTGGGGTTTGAAGTTTCGTGTTGGGCTCCCTGTGTTCGCAACGCGCAACTCCAAACTCCAGACCCGAAACGAGCTTCCGGCAGGTGCCCGGATAGAGAGGTTCGTCCTCGCCCTGATGCGGCGCTTGCAAGGCACGCAGCACGT
>JBAYGL010000390.1:0-5381 GCA_041666725.1 Limisphaerales bacterium | reverse complement strand
TGCGTGGCATTGCGGGAAAAACTGTTGCCCACCGTGAGCAGGCGCACGGTCTTGGCGGGCGGGGGATCAGCAGCCGGCAGAAGGCCGGACAGAACGCAGAACGAGACAAGGAGCAGTGCGTAACGTTTCATTCAAACTTGCCGGGCAGCGTCGGCGAAACAGCCATGCGCAGTCAAATGCCGGCTACTCCAGCTTTCCAAACATGATGCGCTCCTTGCGGCTCGCGTCGGAATCGCCCTGGGTCGTGGTGAGGTAGATGGTCCCCTCGTATTCGCGGAAGGTTGGATACTGAAAGGACTTCAACGTCTCGAAGCGATATTTGCGCTCCCAGCTCATTCCGTCGCGCGAGATGTCGATGTTGAAGACTGAACGGCTGACGCCCTCGATGCGCGTGCGCTCCTGCCAGCCGAGATGGTAGGTGCCATTGAAGCGGTCGAAGGTGGGGCGGGACGCCGCTCCATTCGTCACAAACGGGCGGTGTTCATTGGTGGTCCAGAGGACCCCATCGCGGCTCGTGGTGAAGGTGTAGTTCTGGTTGCCACCCTCCTGGCGGCAGATCGCCATCCATGTGCCGTCGGGCAGGCGGTTCACGGCGGACTCGGTGAGCTTCATCGTGCCGGGTTCGTTGAAGTGGCCGACCACCTCGAAGGTGTCCATCGCCGCGTTCAGCGTCGCGAGCGCGTTCAGCCCGGCGGCGTAGCCGTTGATCCCCGCGTAGTGCTTCCCATCAAACACCTTGATCGGATCGAAAATGTAGAGCCCGTAGTCCCTGGCCTCGCGCTTGAACCCATGCTTCACAGCGTCCTCGTAAAACGGCTTCGGCTGCATGTCGAAGGTGCCGGCTGCGGTCTTGATCTTCGCGCGGTGAACCTGTTTTTCAAACACGCCGCGTTCGAGGTCGAAGTCCCGGAACCAGACCTGCGACTGCCGCCGCCCCGGCGCCTCGCTCGCGAAGAAGCAGCGCAGCGTGCGCGCGTCCTTCTTCAAGACGCGCGGCACGAAGCACGCGCCCGGTGGCAGCGTCTCATTTTCAAACGCCTGCTCCGATTTCGCGACGGGGATGATTTTCTCCACCGCGAGCGTCTTCACGTTCACCACCGACATTGTCGCGTAGATGAACGGCCACTCGGGATTTTCGCCCGCCTTCACGTCGTTCGCCTCGGCCACGATGTAGGCGCGGCCGTTGACGATGGCCATCTCGGCATCGTGCGCACCCTTGACCTCGGGAGCGGAAACATTGACCAACCCGGCCAGCACCCTGTCGGCGGCCTGCTTCGCATTCCAGCCAGGCGGCAGGAGTTTCGGATCTGCGGCGGACGAATCGCAGCGAAGAACGCAAAGGAGGGCCAGGAGGATGAGGGGAGGTTTCATAGTGTCGGACGCCTGAACGCAACCGTAGCCACCCGGAAGGCGTTGATCCAGCCATCTCTCTGCCTTCAACCTGAGGGCGGATGAATTGAGGGTTGCGTCCACCGCGCAGGCGTGAAGAATCGGCGCAACGGCTCGGGACGTAGCTCAGCCTGGTAGAGCACTTGGTTTGGGACCAAGACGTCGCAGGTTCAAATCCTGTCGTCCCGACCATCTTCATTATCAATTACTTACGTTGACTCAGCGAAAAGTTACAACACTGGGTTACAACATTTTCAACGATGCCCAGCTTCGTTCGACCATGTTCGTAGATGCTGGGCACACTCGTCCGAAAGCGCGAATCGGTTCTGAAAAAATCACTCGGCTCATTTTTTTCGCTCGTCGTGAGGGTTGGCTTTTGGGTCGGTGCTTTGCTTGTTTGAAGGAAGTGCGGATTTACTGCTAAACCCATTTGGCGCGCATCCGCGCACGTAGAGTAGGGCGGATTTGTGATGGCGGCGGGAAAGCGGGCCAAGCCGTGATAGTTTTCGCGCTGCGCGACTGGTGTGACCATCGCGCTTGCGGCCGTAGTGACGCACGCGGGGCTGGGAATTTAGCGGTAAATTTGGCCCCGGCGGTCGGGCAGGACTGCGGGAGGTGGGCTTACCGGGCCATGATAGTGCTGCGAGTGACCGCGCCCTGCTTCAGATTTCGCACGGTCAACCGGACTTCTCCCGGCTTTGAAAGCTTCAAGAATCACCGATTCGCAGGTTCAAATCCTGTCGTCCCGACCACCCTCCCTGCCGGAACTTCGGAAAACTGACGGAAGGTTTCAGCGTCCAGCCTCACAAGAACGACCGCATCCCCTTGTATCTGACTTTTTGTGAAAGTGTTATCTGTCCCCGCAATGCCGAACTTTGAAACGACCTGGGACACGCTGGACTGGCCCGCGCTGGAGCGGTTGCGCGACGGGTTCCTGTCCGGCTCTGGCGCGACGGGCGTATACTGGCAGTCGCGTTCGGACCTTGCGAACTACGACCTGACCTTCGCCCAGCGCATCGCGTGGAAGTGGGACGCCGTGCTGGCGGAATTGAAGCTGCGCGGCTGGACCCCGCCCCAGGGCGAGGTGCTCGACTGGGGTTGCGGCAGCGGTGTGGCCGGCCGGTGCATGCTGCGTGAATTTGGCACGGAGAACGTCACCGCGCTCCGGGTCTTTGACCGTTCCCCGCTCGCAATGGACTTCGCCGTCGCCCGGGCGAAGGCGGCCTTTCCGAATCTCGCGGTCGGCTCCGGCGTGCCCGACACGGGGCGCATCGGCCTGCTCGTGCTGAGTCATGTGCTGAACGAACTGCCGGAGGCAGATCGTGAATCCCTTCTGCAACTTGCCCGTCGCGCCGACGCCGTGCTGTGGGTCGAGCCCGGCACCCACACCGACAGCCGCGCGCTGGGGGCGATGCGGGAGCGGTTGCGAGCGGAGTTTGAAGTCGTCGCGCCCTGCACGCACCAGGCGGCGTGCGGCTTGCTCGCCGCCGGCAACGAGCGGCACTGGTGCCACAGCTTCGCCACGCCGCCCGCCGGCATCATGGCGGACTCGAACTGGGTGCGGTTTGCCCGGCGGATGGGGATTGATCTGCGCAGCCTGCCTTACAGCTTCCTCGTGCTGGAGCGGAAGGGCTTGCGGCCTGCGGAGGAGAAATTCGCCGGCTGGTCACGGGTGGTCGGCGCGCCGCGCGTTTACAAAGGCTTCGCCAAGCTGTTCTGCTGCGAGGCTGGCGGTGTGCGCGACCTGACGCTGCAGAAGCGCGATGCACCGGAGGTTTTCAGGCGGCTGAAGGACGAGGAGCCGGTGCTGCTGGTGCAAGGCACCGTGACCGGCGAGAAGTTGGCGGCGGTGACGGCGACGCTGCCGTGAACAGAAGGCAGGGCGATGATGTCGTAGTCGCAACCTTCAGGTTGCGAGTGAAGTGAAATTAACCCGACGCGCAGGCTGAAGCCTGCGACTACGACAGTTTGCGTGCCGCCCCCGTTCTTCGCAGCGCGGTGAGGACACCGCGCGCTACCGGAACTGCGCACGCGCGGCGGCGAGGGCGGCTTCGTAAACAGCCTTGAGGGGCACGCCGGTTTTGGCGGCGAGCTGCCTGCACGACTCGAACTCGGGCGCGACCTGCACGACCGCGCCATCCAGCTTGCCGAGCTTCACGGTCACTTCACCTTGCGGGAGCTTCACGGTGAGGAACTCGCGCTTCAGTTTGCGCCGTTCGGCGAGCGTGCGGCGGACGCCGAAGGCGCTCGTCTCGCGGAGCATGAGCGCGGCGAACTTGTCCGCGTCCGCCGCCGCGCACAGCACGGTGAGCAGCACGCCGGGGCGGTTCTTCTTCATCTGGATCGGCGTGTGAAACACGTCCAGCGCGCCCTCACCCAAGGCCCGTTCGACGAACGCGCCGAGCAACTCGCCGCTCAAGTCGTCGAGGTTCGTCTCCAGCACTGCGATGGTGTCGGTGTCCCAATCATGGGCTTCCCCGGCAGCGGCCGCTTCCGCAGTCACGCTGCCGGCAGCCACGCTTTGAACGTGGAACTTTGAACTTTGAACTTCCCCCAGCGCCGCCCGCACGACATTCGGCCGCGTGTCATTGTCCCGCGTGCCGACGCCGTAGCCGACCTTCTCAGCGACCAGCCCGGCCATCGGGCCGAAGCTCTCGGCGAACTCGGCAAGCAGCGCAGCGCCGGTGGGCGTGAGCAGTTCGCGCAGCTCTTCACACTGCGAGATGGCCACGCCGCGCGCACCGAGGATCTCCAGCGTCGCGGGAGCGGGCAGCGGCATCCGCCCGTGCGCGCACTTCACCCAGCCGGTGCCCTCGACGACGGCCGAGGCGAGCACGCGCGGACGTCCGAGCAGTTCGAGCGCGAGACAGCCGCCCACGATGTCCACGATGGAATCCACCGCGCCGACCTCGTGGAAGTGAACCTGCTCCGGCGGCATCCCGTGAATCTTCCCCTCCGCCACGGCGATGCGGTGAAACACGGCGACGGACTTTTCCTTCACCCACTCCGAGAGCGTGCTGGCGCGGATGAGTTCCTTGATCTGATGGAAATTCCGGCTGCCGTCGTGCGAGTGGCCGGCGTCGCCCGGTCCATGCGAATGCGCGTGATCGCCGGGGCCGTGGCTGTGGCCGTGTGAGAGCGCATGGTAGTCGGGACCGTCGTTCTCCGGCGGCGTGGCAGCCTCGGTCAGATGCACGTCGAACTTCACGCCCTCGATGCCGCATTTGGCCGCGCGGCGATGCGCAAGGCTGTAGCCGTCGAGGTTCAGCTTCGCGAGGCCGTATTCGAGCTGGCGGAAGTCCGCGCCCAGATCGAGCAGCGCGCCGATGAACATGTCACCGCTCAGGCCGCTGAACACATCAAGGTAAAGGGTCTTCATGCGTGCGGGACAAAGTAGCTCATCGGGCGGGTTGGGGCGGAGGAAAAACTGAGTGCCCGCCAAACACGCGAAATGACGCGAAAAGGGAGGCGGCCAAACCGGCTTTCTCTTTTCGTGTGTTTCGCGTGTTTGGCGGGCAGATCAAAGAAGCGCCCGCTCACTCAGCCTGCCCCGCATTCTCCTCCGGCTTCCGGAGGCGCGGCCCGAAGAGCGCGGTGCCGATGCGGACGAGAGTCGCGCCTTCCTCGATGGCGATCTCGAAGTCGCCGCTCATGCCCATGCTCAGTTGTGGCAGCGGCGCGCCGAGGAGCTGCTCGCACCCGGCCTTCAACTCGCGCAGGCGGCGGAAGACGGGCCGCGCGCGTTCGGGCGCGGGGCTGTAAGGCGCGATGGTCATGAGGCCGTGGATTTCAAGGCGCGGCAGCCGGCTCATTTCATCGAACTCGGCGAGCAGCGCGGCGGGCGGATACCCGAACTTGCTGGCTTCGCCGGCCACGTTGACTTCGAGTAGGATGGGCATAGTCTTCGCAGCCTTCTCGCACTGCTTGTTCAGCTCCTGCGCGAGCGCGAGGCTGTCCACGCTCTGGATCATGCCGAAGAGCGCCACGGCGTC
>JBAYGL010000389.1:0-5382 GCA_041666725.1 Limisphaerales bacterium | reverse complement strand
GCGCGAGGGCGTTGTTCAAGTCGTGGGCGATGCCGCCGGCCAGCGAGCCGAGGCTCTCCATGCGCTGGCTCCGCAGGAACTTCGCCTCCAGCAGCTTCTTCTCAGTGATGTCCTGCTTGATGGCGATGAAGTGCGTGATCTCGCCGCGCTCGTCCTTCACCGGGGTGATGGTGGACTCCTCGGTGAACAGGCTCTGGTCCTTCTTCCGGTTGACCAGTTCCCCGTGCCACACCTCGCCGCGCAGGATCGTGCACCAAAGATTCTGGTAGAATGTCGTGTCGTGCCTGCCGGACTTGACCAGCTCTCCCGAGTTGTGACCGACGGCTTCCTCCGGCGTGTAGCCGGTGGACTTCGTGAAGGCCGGGTTGACCCATTGGATGATCCCCGCGCGGTCGGTGATGACGACCTCGTTTGCCGCTGCGGCGAGGGCGGCACCTTGCAGGCGCAGGTCTTGTTCCGTCTTTTTGCGTGCGGTGATGTCGCGAAAGATGCCGAGGAGGCAGGTCTTGCCAGCCAGCGTCACCATGGTGCAGTTGACATCCGCAGGGAAGACGCTGCCATCCTTTCGCTTCACCGGCAGATCGGTCACCAGGCCGAGCTCTCCCGCCGCAAGCTGTTCAAACCGCCGGACGGCTTCTGGCAATGCCTCCGGGGGATGAATGTCCGCCACGCCCAGCTTGAGCAGCTCCTCCTGCCGGTAGCCGAGCATCCGGCAGATCGAGGCGTTGGCCGTGACGAACTTTTTGGTTTCGATCTCCGCCAGCAGAATGCCGTCCGCCGCCGCGTCAAAGATCGCGCTCAGCGCCCTGCGGGATTCGGCGAGCGACTCCTCCGCCCGCTTGCGCTCGGTGATCGCATCGAACACGGCCACGAAGTGTTCCTTCTTCGGGCTATACACCGCGATTGCAAACCACATCTGCATGGCCGCCACATGCATCTCGAAGCGCTCCGGCACGCCGGTCAGCGCCACCCGGCCATAGATCTCAAACAACTCCGGATCGGCCTCCCGGATGCCGGGAATGACTTCGGACACCTTCCGCCCGACCACGTTCTTCAACCCCGTCTGTGCCTCGAAGGCGCGGTTCACGGACAGGTAGATGAAGTCCTGCGGCCGGCCCTGCTCGAACAGCATCCTGCAATACGCCGATCCGTTCATCATGTTCTCGAACAGGGAGCGATGCATCTCTTCGCTTTCGCGCAGTGCTTCACCTGCCTTCTGTCGTCCGGAGATCTCCTCATTCAGTGCGGCATTGGCAGCCACCAGCTCCGTCGTCCGCTGCTGAACCCGCGTTTCCAACTCGCCATGGAGCACGCGCAGCGCCTCCTCGGCCCGCTCACGCTCTGCTATCTCCGCTTCAAGTTCCCGGCGGCGTCGGAAGGAAAAAACGATGAGCGCGAAGGCCAGAAACACCAGCGTGGTGATGACTTCGTCAATGCCTGTCTTCCGGTAGGCCAGCACCCAGGCGGAGACGCGCTCGAACACGTCCAGCTGGTGGGCCACAACCAGCACCGCAACGCAAAGGATCGTAATGACGAGCGCGTCGCCGCGGGCGCACCCTTGATGCCGCCTGCCGGGGAGGCGGGCGTGGTTGGATGGGTTCATACGATTGTGAAAAGGTCCCCGAATGGTTGAAATTTAAATAGCTTTCCCCTTCACGTGGGTCAAACCGAATTTCAAACCCTTCCAAGTTCGGAGCGCCGGTTTCCGGTCCAGCGTGTTGGGTTAAGGTTGCTGATTGCGGGCGCAATTTGACACCGCCCCCGCCTCGACCTGCCAGGCAAGCGGGGACGCTTGCGGCACGGCCGGCCGGAGGCCGGCGCTACGTAGCGCCCGCGTCTCGCGGGCCGTATCGCCGGCGTCCCCGCCGGCTCGGCTCCGGGGGGGGCGGTGCGCGAATGCACGCTGATTGCGTCTGCCCTCACTGTCTGGTTGCCGCCAGCCCGCGATTGCCGTTGAGTATGTCCGTCCGCCGGGCGGGTTGCCGTGCTCACGCCCGGATTCGGAGCCAATATGAGACGGGACCAGCTTGCCTTTATGCAAAACAAACCAAAACACAACCTGCCGGTGGCAGCGTTGATTCTGTTCACGGCGTTCGCTTGTTGGACGGCGTCCTCGATTGCGGGAGAACCGCTGCGTTTGTCCATCTGGGCGGACGAGGCTCCGCTCGGTGACGGGAAGTCTGAACAAGTCCGGGTGCCCATCACGGTGCATTTGCCTGATTCCGCCGTGGCCACGGGCACCGCCATGGTGATTTGTCCGGGCGGCGGCTATGGCGGACGTGTCGTGGAAGGCGAAGGCCACGGCATCGCCCGATGGCTGAACGCCCACGGCATCGCCGGCGTGGTGCTGGAGTATCGGCTGCCGGCGGGCAACTACCATCGTCCGATGCTGGATGCGCAGCGTGCCATCCGCGTGGTCCGGTCGCACGCCGCGGAGTGGAAGCTCGATCCGCGCCGGATCGGGATCATCGGCTTCTCGGCTGGTGGCCATCTGGCCTCGACGGCGGGGACGCACTTCGACGCCGGCGATCCGAAGTCGGCGGACCCGGTCGGGCGGCTCGGTTGCCGGCCCGACTTCATGGTGCTCGTTTACCCGGTGATCACCATGGGCGAGAAGACGCACGGCGGCTCGCGCAAAAATCTGCTCGGGCCGGCTCCGTCGGCCGAACTCATCGAACTCTTTTCCAACGAAAAGCAGATCACCGACAAGACCCCGCCGGCGTTCCTGACCCACGCTCGGACGGATGCGGTGGTGCCGGTGGCCCACAGCCAGATGTTCCACGAGGCGCTGAAGAAGCATGGCGTGGCGGCCGAGTTGCAGGAGTTTCCCAAGGGCAACCACGGGTTCAACGGCTACAAGGGCGAGGAATGGGATGCCTGGCAGAAGCGCTCCCTGGAATGGCTGGGCGAGCGCGGGCTGCTGAAGGCATCCCGTTGAGCGCGCTGGCCGGCGGACGTCAGACAAGCGCGCCGACTGGATCGCGTTGATCCAGCGCGGGCTTGAACTGTGCGGACGTTACGTCGGCCCGGTGCGCCGCCCGGTGCTGCTGCTCACGCCCGAAGTGGACAGACTCGTTGAGGAAGCCGTGGCAAAATTGAAGTTCTGATGAAATGACCGCTGTCGCCACCGACTTCGCCCTTCCACCCGATGATTGTCTCGTCAAATCTGCCGTCCGCCAAATGAAACTCATTCCATCGCTCATCCTCGCAGTCCTGTTCACCGCCACTCTGGGGGTGCTGAATGCGGCAGATAAAAATCCTGCCACCAAACCCGCAACGCCGAACTACTCCCCCGGCCCGGAATACGCGGACGGCGCTCGGATGTTTCAAGGGATTCCCGGCATCGAGCGTTCGGTGAACGGGCGCTTGTGGGCGACGTGGTATGGCGGCGGCGTCACCGAAGACCGGCAGAACTACATCCTGCTCTCCACGAGCGGCGATGACGGCAGGACATGGCAGCGCGTGCTCGTGCTCGACCCGGACGGCGACGGGCCGGTGCGCGCGTTCGATCCCTGCCTCTGGCACGGTCCCGACGGCAAGCTCTGGCTCTTTTGGGGGCAGGAAACGACTCTGCCAAAAGGCCGCGACACCGGCAGCTTCGTCACCTTTGCGATCACAACGACGGATTCGGGCAAGGCGGATGCGAAGTGGTCGGCACCGCGGCAAATCGCGAAGGGCGTGATGATGAACAAGCCGACCGTCACCAAGGATGGCCGGTGGCTGCTGCTGTTTTCCACATGGTTCACAGATGGCAGCTCGCGAGTGGTCGCGTCGGGCGATCATGGCGTCACTTTCGTCGAGCTGGGCGCGGCGAACATCCCGGACTCAAAAGCGCGCAACGCCGATGAGCACATGATTGTCGAGCGCAAGGACGGCGCGCTCTGGATGCTGGTGCGCGGCAAATTTCCTCCCGCCGGCAAAGACTACACGGGCCTCGGTGAGAGCGTCTCCACCGATGGCGGCAGGACGTGGTCGGACGTGAAGGCCAGCGAGATACCGCATCCGGTCACGCGGTTCTTCATCCGGCGTCTGGCGGGCGGACGGCTGCTGATGGTGCGGCACAATCCGCCGGGCGCGAAGAAGGGGCGCTCGCACCTGGCCGCGTTCCTGTCGGAGGACGATGGCCGCAGTTGGAAGGGCGGATTGCTGCTCGATGAACGCGATGGCGTTTCCTATCCCGACGGCGTGCAGGCAGCCGATGGCACGATCTCGGTGATCTATGATTTCCAGCGCGGTCGCGACAAGGAGATCCTCATGGCCGTTTTCACCGAGACTGAAGTTCTGGAAGGCAAACGGACATCGCCCAAGAGTCAGCTGCGCGTCCTGGTGAACAAGGCAACCGGAGTAAAACACGCGCAACCAACTGCCGAGCAGAAGGCAAAGCCTGCCACCGCACAGACTTGGCCGCTCGATGCGGTTGATTCGCGCATCAGGATTTTGGGCGCGGTGAAGGTGGCGGGCGGCGCTCATGGAAAGTCGCTCGTGCTGGATGGCACATCGGTGATCGAGTTGAAGGACACCGCGCATCTCAACGGCGGCACGAACGGCTTCACATTCTCCGTCTGGCTCAATCCGTATGCGCTCGATCAAGGGCAGCAGGTAGTCGCGGGGAAGAATCGGTATTCGCTCGATGAGCGGCAGTGGACGCTCACGGTGGAGCCGGATGGCAAACTGAAGGCGTATGTCCAGCAGGGCGGTTGGGCAACCATCGCGAGCGGGGAGCCGCTGAAAGCCGGTCGCTGGCATCTCGCGACGCTGACGGTCGATTCAGGCAGGGCGGCGCTGTATTTGAACGGCCAGCGCGAGGGCGAGGCGAAGCTGAAAAAGCCCATGCCGGGCACGCAGGCTCCGATCACGCTGGGTGGCATCAATGACAACGGTCGTCGCACGCAATTGTTCAGCGGCGCGTTGGACGAGGCTCGCTTCGAGCCGCGAGTGCTGGGCGCGGAGGAGATCGCGGCGAGCTACAAGCCTGTCACGGCCATGCATGAAATTCCAAAGGCCCTCATCGCCGACACACCGCTGTGGGATGAACGGGTGAAGCTGCCGAAGGCTGCGGATGTGCCGGTGCTCGATGGCGTGGAGTTTCACGTCATCAAAGCCAACGAACCCGGGAAGGACGGTTACATCTGGCTGCACGGTGTCGGCCTTGGCTGGCACAAGGGCAGGCTCTACGCCTCGTTCGGCCACAACAAGGGCGAGGAGAACACGCCGGGCGAACAGGCTCGCGGGCGTGTGAGCGGCGATGGCGGAAAAACGTGGGGCGACACCTTCACCATCGGGGTCGGCGACGGGCCGGATCATGCGGTGAGCCACGGCGTCTTTCTCTCGCATGGCGGTGAGCTGTGGGCCTTCCACGGCTCCTTTTACGGCCACAAGCTG
>JBAYGL010000388.1:0-5394 GCA_041666725.1 Limisphaerales bacterium | reverse complement strand
CGTTCCACATCGCCCAGTCCCGGACCTTGCCCTTGTAATGAGTCGCGGTTGCCTCCACCCAGTGATCCCAGGCTGCCAATCCCTCCTCGGAGGTTGGAAAGCCGCCGGCCAGATCGGCACCGCCCCCGCCACTGTAAATCGTGTTGCCGTATCCGGTCTCCAGCAGGATGTTCAGGCCGCGCGCGCGTGCGTCGTCAATGATCGTGTCCAGCCACGAGAAGTCGTAGGAGCCTTTCACCTTCTCCGTTTTGGCCCAGCCGCCTTGCAGCCTGATGGTCTTGATGCCCAGCGGCACGATGTATTCCTTGTATTGCTGGTAATCCGAAAAGTCGCGGTCGAGCGTCTCGCAGCCGAGCGTCCAGTTCGACGCCGGGATTTCATTCGCTCCGCGCGGCTTGATCGTGCCGACCTGCTTCAGCCCGGGATTCAGGGGCGTTTTCGCCCGATCCGGCGACGGGTCAATCTTCGGCCCGGCCACCACCATGCCCGATACGGCACAGCACACGGCAACCGCCACTGCCCAGCGGAATAGTTCGGGTGGTTTCATGATTCGATTTTTCACATCTCACAATCGCGGGTGAAAGAGATTCACCCAAGACAGCTCGGTGCCGATGTCGGGCAGCCGGCCGATGGTGTTCTCGTAGGCGGGCTCGTTGTAAACCCGCGCCGCCTGGCGCAGCAGGCGCACGAGCGGACGGAAATCCTGTCTGCCGATTTGTTTGTGACTCCACCTCTCCTTGCCGGTGGCAAACGGCAGCACCCAGTCCAGAGCCGCACGGATGCTGCGGCCATCGTCAGTGCGGTAACGCCACATGTCCACGCCCACGTGCTCGCCGAGCCGCGCCAGCCGGAACAGGCCGTCGAGGTTGAAGAGTGTGTAGTTGAGCGACAATGTGCGCCGCAGTTCGAGCGGCTGACGACCGTCCGGCTCGATGTGCTTCGCAATGCGGCGCGTGCAGGCCTGCTCGCAAATCCGCCGCGCGGTGGCGGTGTCGCCAATGAACAGCGCGATGGTGGCCGCCTGCACGTCATACCACGTGCCGTGGTTGTTGGTCGCAGCGGCCTCGTCCTGGCCGTGCTTGCTCATGGTCAGCCACTTGAAATAGTCGCGAAACCACGCCACCAGCCGGTCGTGGTCCTCCGTTGGCCACGCGCTCGCGCCGCGCAGCAATGCCTCGCTGTCCACCACCGACGTCAGCCCTCGCACGTCAATCAGGCCGATGCCGCGGCCGTCGTTGATGCCCTTGATGAGCTGTGCGTGCTTGAGGTGCGGCGTCATGCGCGTCGCTTCGTCGAGAAACCAAACGCGAAGCTGCCGTGCGGCCCGCTCGGCGTAACGCGGTTCGCCGGTCAGGAACCACGCGAGCGACAACTGCTCGACCGCGTCGGTCATCCGCTCGAACGGCACCCGGTCGTAGGCATCGTTCTCATGATTCACTTCGCCGTCGCGTTGGATGTAAGGCAGGCCGCTCGCTGTCTTCGGGTTCGGCCACCAGTAGCGGCCGAGGCTGACATAGTCGTGCGGGTCGCCACTCGGCGAAGCGACCTTCTTGTCGGTGACGGCCACCAGCGGTTCGGTCAGCCGCTTCTCGGCATTTTTGCGCAACATCCCCAGCAACTCCGCCGGCGTTTGGCGGCGCAGTTCCACGAGCGCCCAGCCGTCGAGGCCAATCGTTGGCGGCGGCGCACCGGCAGATGCGGCGCTGACGGCTTGCCCCGCGAGAAGCAGAGCTGCCGCGACGCAACTTGCGGAGTTCATCTGTCACTTCCTTTCGAAGCGGGCAGGTCGTCGAAGCCGCTGATCTGGTTGCCGAGAAGTTTGAACCTGCCTGAAATGGCCAAGGCTTGCGTCGCGTTCGTTGCGTCGCCGCGCTCAATGAGGTTGTTGCGGAGCAGGGAGGTGTCGCTGCCGTGGGAGTCGAGCACGACGGGCTGACGGCAGCCCGTGAGGGTGTTGTCGTGGATGAGCCAGTTGACTGAGGGCGCGACGACCTCGAAACGGTCGCCGGGCTTCATGGCCCGCGGCTCGCGCAGTTTGAAGCGGAGGGTTTCAGGTTCAAACGACTCGATGATCGACTCGACGCCAGTCGGCTTGGCCTTGCTGTCCAGCCAGGCAAGCCGCCAGCCAACACACGTCCGCGGCCGGATTCGTTCCAGTGGCAGACCGGAGGGATAGCTGGAGCGCGTAAACGTCCGATCGTCCACCACTTCGCCCACTCGCGCCTCGCCCCGCTCGGCAACGAGACCCGTGCCGCAGTTGCGAATGAGGTTGTCGTGGACGTTCAAATTCAAGGCGGGCTCGCGCAGGCGGATGGCGGTGACCATCGGATCAGCGGCGCCGCGGACGTAAATTTGATTGTCGCTGACGATCGTGTCGTTGGCGCTGACCTCAATCGCGGTGCGCTTGACCGCGTTGGTGGCGACGGCGGTCATGTCGAAGATGTTGCCGGTGATGGTCGTGTTGCCGGAGGCATAGTGCAGAGGGTCGGTGGCACCGGACGCCTCGACGGCCGAGGAGCCGAAGTTGACGAACAGGTTGTTCCGGATGATCACCTGAGTTGCGCCCACGGCGGAGCGGATGGCACAGCCCCCGTAGGGCACATTATTCTCGAAGACATTGTCGGCGACGATGTGCTGCCCGGCGCCGAGGCTCGGGTAGGTGAGATCGCGATTGGCCGGGCCGAGGTTGCCCATCGCGACGGTGCCGCCGTTGCGCACGTAGTTGCCGATGAACTTCACGAAGCGCGAGGCGCCTTCCCAGGAGCAGCCGCCCACATCCACGATGCGGCACTGCAGCACGCTGGTGTTCTCGGTGCCGCACATCACATCGTTGAACGCGTTGCGCGCCGAATCGGTGACCGAGCAGCGCAGGTAGGTGATCCACTGCGAATACGACCGGCCGGGTTTCACAGTTCCGCGGCTGGGACCGCCCGACACGAAACATTCGCCCGACATCCGGCTGGCGTGGCAGTTCTCGACCAGCACCCGTTCCGTGCCGTTGATGGTCACGCCGTTGCAGTGCTTCAGGCCGAAACCCCAGATGTAAGTCGAGCCACGGGTGTTGATGTAGCCCGCCTTGTCGCGCTCCTCAAACCCCATGAAGCCGGTCATGCGAAAATTGCGGAGCGTCACCTCGATCCCACCCGACAGCGTGAAGCACGCGCCCTCGCCGTCGCTGAGGTCCAGCAACGTGTCCACGGCGCTCGCGCCTTCGATGGTGATCGCCGCGGCGTTGCTCACCCGGATGCTGTGCGCCAGCCGGTAATGCCCGACCGGGACATGAACGCCGCGTTTTTCCTTCAGCGCCTGATCCACGGCAGCCTGTAGCGCGAGCGTGTCGTTGTGCCGCATGACGGCGTCCTTCACCGTCCGGTTCGCCGCGTCCGCCAGCGTCAGGACGTTCCCCTCGATCTTCTCGATCCGGCTCACCAGCTGGTCGCGCGCTCCAAACGCAATGACGTAACCGGACTCCCAGTCGCGCTGCTTCAGGCGCACCTCGACCCCGCCGCTCAACGGCTGCCAATCATGCGTGATGGGAACCTTGGGATGCCACGTCCGGCCCAGGTCGTCGGTCCAGCGGAACGCCGGCGAGGTGGACGGTTCGATGTCGAGGATGTAGATCACCCAGCTCCCGCCGCTGCCATCGCAGCCGCGCACCTCCACGGAATTGTTCAACGGCTTCTGATTGCGGTAAGGCTCGCCAGTCCCCCAAAGCTGCGTCGGGGAGTAGCGGATGTTGCATTTCGAGAGCATCACCCCCTGGCCGACCTTGAAGTCGCCGACGTTCGCAACCGTGATCTGCTTTGAGCCATCGGCGGTCGCAGCGGTGGTCTCAAACTTCGAGCCGGACGCGCCGACGTCGCGGACGTTGAGCCACTCCGATCCATCGGCCCGTGCGCAACCGAGGCCGACTGCAAGCAGGACAGCATGGAAGGCTGTAAATGATTTCATGGTTTTGGAGGTGTCTCGGTGTTCTTCTCGATGAATCCGGCGACCTGATTGCCGATCGCTCAATTTTGTCTGCTTGCTAAAAATACCCGCCCTTTTCGGTGATCTGCTGAATCGTCTGCCCTTCGGCGACCCAGCCGAAAATCGCCTTCTCGTTGGCGCGGATTTCTTCGGCGCGCACCAGCACGTCGTAGGCGATGTCGCGCGGCACGCAGAGCACGCCGTCAATGTCGCCCATGATCACGTCGCCGGGCTTGATGGTCACGTCGCCGATCTTGACCGGCGTCTGGTAATGCGTGATCAGGCACCGGCCGAGGCTGCCGTTGGAGGTGCGGTAGCGGTAATAAACGGGGAAGTCGTGCTCCATGATCTGATGCGTGTCCCGGATGCCGCCGTCAATGCACGCCGCGCGCACCTTCTTCCCCATTGCCGTGGCCGTCATCACGCCGCCCCAGAGGGTGGCCTTCTCGTCGCCGCTGGTGTCCCAGATCACGAACGCGTCCTCGTGCATTTCCTCGAGCATCTGGGAGCGGAAGGTCAGCTCGCCGACAATCTTCACGTTGGGCGCGCTCTTCACGGTGAACGCGATGCCGGCGACCGTCCGCTCCGGCCGCAGCGGCACGATCCGGTGGGGCAGGGCCTGTTCGAGCAGGCAGAACTCGCGCAGCACGTCGTTGATCGCACCGGTGTAGAGCTGCTCGTAGCGCGCGAGCAGTTCCTTGACGGGCACGGGGAACGTCTTGGTGGAGATGCTCTCGCGCTCGGCGATGAGCTTCTCCAGCTTCATCATCCTGGCTTCCTTTTGAAGGAGGTTTTCCTGGCTCATGTTGGGTGTTGGATTGCTGTTGACTGGCGTCACGGCAGGCTCATCCCGCCGTCTACGAAAATGTCCTGGCCGGTGATGTAACGGCCCGCGTCGGAACAGAGCAGCAGCGCAGCGCCGACGCAGTCTTCCGGCCCGGCGAAATCCCGCAACGGGATCCGCGCACGCACGCGCGCCGCGTAAGCTTCATCAGCCAGAGCGGCGGTGTTGCGGTCGGTGAGGATGACGCCGGGTGCGAGGTTGTTCGCCGTCACGCCGTCGGGGCCGAGTTGCTTGGCGAGATTGCGCATGAGATTCTCGAGCGCGGATTTGCTGGCGGCATAGACGGCCATGTCGGGATGCGGGCTCGCTTGCTGGACGCTGCCAATGGTCAGGATGCGGCCCCATTTGCGGTGCTGCATGGCAGGTGCGGCGGCCTGGATCAGGCGGAGCGAGGCGTGGAAATTGACCTGCATCTGCTGCTGGGCTTCGTCCGCCGTGATCTGCGTCCACGGCTTGCGAATCTGAATCGAGGCGTTGATCACCAGGATGTCGAGCATGCCCAGGGCGGTAGTCGCTTCGGCCACGATCCGTTCCGCGCAATCGGGCCGGGCCAGATCGCCGGTCACCGCCGCGCTGCGCGG
>JBAYGL010000387.1:0-5416 GCA_041666725.1 Limisphaerales bacterium | reverse complement strand
CCGCAACCTGCCTTACCGCGCGTTCAAATCATCGCTCTAAGGCGGCGTCCGTTCGCCGGCGATCGCCGCATGGCCCGGCCACATCAAACCCGGCACCGTGGTGAACGAACCGCTGCACATCGTGGATTTGTTTCCCACATTCGTGAAGCTCGCCGGCGGCGGCACCGGTCAAAAACTCCCGCTGGACGGCCGCGACATTCTGCCGGTGCTGGCGGAGGGCAAACCATCGCCGCACGAAGACATCCTGCTCAACGCGATCACCGCCAATGCCGGTGCGCTGCGCATGGGCGACTGGAAGCTCATCCTCAACGGCAGCGACGGCGTCACACCCACGCACGATCTCGAAACCGGCGAACGCAGGAAAGAGGGCAGGAAGTCGCGGAATGACAAGAGCACGGAACTGAAAGTGGAACTCTTCAATCTGCGCGATGATCCCGGGGAATCCAAAAACCTCGCCGCCGCAGAGCCCGGGAAGGTCAGGGAAATGCGCCAACGCTACGACGCCTACGCCAAATCCGCGGTGAAGCCGCTCCAACTCCAGAATAGGTGACGCCTCCTCCCTGGATGAACTCAACATCTCGATCAGCCGACCCGATTATGAAACCCACCCTCGTCTGTCTCTCCGCGCTCGTGCTGGCGGTCTCGCCACTGCCCGCCGCTGATGCACCGAAGCCGTCAACCAGGGCGAACATCCTGCTCATCCTCGCCGACGACCTCGGTTACGCCGATCTCGGCTGCCAGGGCTCTCCGGATGTGAAGACGCCGAACATTGATTCACTGGCAGCCAATGGCGTTCGCTGCACGGCCGGCTACGTCACCGCGCCGCAGTGCTCCCCATCGCGGGCCGGGCTGTTGAGCGGGCGGTATCAGCAACGGTTCGGCCACGAGGGCAACCCGAATTTTCCGGTGATGCTCATGCACGGCGGCAGGACGATGGCCGATCACCTGAAGGCCGCCGGCTATGCGGCGGGGCATTTTGGAAAATGGCATCTGGGCTTTTCCGACATGGGCACCGCACCAAAGGAGATTCGCGAGGGCAGGGATCAAATGCTGCCCACGCAGCACGGCTTCGACGAGAGCTTCGGCTACGGTGATTACGAAAGGGTGGCGAAGAAGGGCAGCGACATCGCCCCCGCACCGCACGCGCATGATGACCGCGTGTTCGCCCGCAAGGCTGCGGATTTCATCGGGCGGCACCAGGCCGCGCCCTGGTTCGTGTATCTCGCACTCCACGCGCCACACACCCAGCAGGTGGACTTTGGAGATTATCGCGCGCGGTTCCCCAATGCGCCGAAGGAGCGGCTCGGTGTGCTGTCGGTCATGGCGCAGCAGGATGAAGCCGTGGGCACGGTGCTGGCCAGGCTGCGCGAGCTGAACCAGGAGGAAAACACGCTCGTCTTCTTCATCAGCGACAACGGCGGCACGCGGCGCGGCGAAGGCGAGGCGAAGCACTTCACCGGCTCGCTCAACACTCCGTTCAGCGGCGACAAGGGCACCGTCCTCGAAGGCGGCATCCGGGTTCCCTTCCTCATGCAATGGCGGGGAACGTTGCCCGCCGGAAAAACCTATGACCGCCCGATCATCTCGCTCGACGTGCTGCCGACCGCGCTGGCCGCCGCCGGCGCGAGACCGCTCACCGAAACCGCGCTCGACGGGGTGAATCTCCTGCCGTTCCTCAAGGCCGGGCAATCCGGCGATCCGCACAGCGTCCTGTTCTGGCGCTGGCGGACCGAACAGGCGGTCCGGCAGGGTGACTGGAAGCTGGTGCGCGGCAAGGAACACCGCGAATGGCGGCTCATTGATTTGTCCAAGGACGTAAGAGAATCCACCGACCTCACACAGCAACAGCCCGCGAAGGCGAAGGAGCTGCGCGAACTGCACGAACGCTGGGCCGCCGGGCTGCCGCCGGTTGGGCCCAGTTTCAAAGACACGACCGAAGGCGATGACGGCGACACGGACAAGCAGACCAGGCGCAAGACAAAATAGTCTCCCTCAGCATCCATTTACCATGAAGCCCCGGTTCCCATTCCTATCCTGCCAGATGGTGGTCGCGCTGCTGTTCGCCGCATCCTGCCCGCCGGACTCTTCCCGGGCGTCCGAAGCCGCCAGACCCAACATCGTCCTCATCTTCACGGATGATCAGCCGCAGAACGCGATGGGGTGCATGGGCAACAAGGCGATTTCCACGCCGAACATGGACAAGCTTGCGGCGGAAGGGGTGCTGTTTGACCGGATGTTCGTCACCACGTCCGTCTGCTGGGTGAGCCGCGCGAGCCTGTTCACCGGCCAGCACATGGCGCGACACGGCATCAACACCGAAAAACCGTTCACCCCCGAACAATGGCGGCAGACGTATCCGATGCTGTTGCGCGCGGCGGGCTATCGCACGGCCTTCCTGGGCAAGTTCGCCATAGGCAGGCCCGACAGGGAGAACAAGAACCTCGCCCTGCCCGCCGATCAGTTTGACCTGTGGTATGGATTTCCACAGTCGTTCTCCTTCCGGCAGAAGGCGGACGGCAGGGACCGCTATCTGACAACGGTGATGGAGGAAAAGGCGACACGGTTCCTCAAGGAGCAGCCCAGGGACAAACCCTTCCTGCTTGTCATGGCGCTCAAGGAACCGCACGGGCCGCTCGACATGGAGGATCCCGAAACGGGCCCGGGCCCGGCTCAGAGCCCGGTCCCGCGCCCGAAGACACTCACGGCGGAGGCTTTCGAACGCCTGCCCGCCGCCGTGCGCGAAAGCCGGAACTCCGTCGCGCCCGGGCCGGAATTTCTGAAGGACGATTCGAAATATCAAAAGGACGTGGCCACGGCCTACCGCTACATTCACCGTGCAGACATCGCCGTGGGCCGGATCATGGCGGCTTTGCAGGAGCAGGGTTTCGACCGGAACACCGTCGTCATCTTCACCTCCGACAACGGGAGCATGGGAGGCGCGCACCGGCTCGTGGGGAAGTGGAACATGTATGAGGAAAGCATCCGCGTGCCGCTCATCATCCGCGATCCGCGTCTGCCCGCCGCGCTCCGTGGCCGCCGTTCGCAGATGGCGTTGAACATCGATCTTGCGCCCACGATGCTCGCACTGGCCGGCGTGACCATCCCGGCGACGATGCAGGGGAGCGATCTCCAGCCCGTTCTGCGCGACCCCGGTGCGAAGGGGCGTGAAGACTGGTATTACGAGCACGACACTGGCGTGACGCGTGAGAAGCGTCCGCTCCCGCGCTGCGAAGGCGTCCGGACCGGGCGCTGGAAATACATCCACTACAAGGACACGCATCCCGTGCAGGAGGAACTATTCGACCTCCAGGCCGATCCGCAGGAGGAACACAACCTCGCAAACGACCTCCGCCATGCCGAAACGCTTGGCAGGCTCCGCGCCCGTTGCGACGAGTATCGCGAGAGATTGAAGTAGGTGTTTGCGCAGCAACTGGGCTCTGGAGACGCTCCATGAAAACGAGCCGCTCCGCCATCTGCTGATGCAGCCGGCATCAGTGCGGCACCAAAGGTTGAAACAAACCGCCGGAAATGGTCCGAAGGTTCAGGAGCGCCGGCGCATCCCCTGCACGAACCCCGCCCGGGTTATTGCTTCGCCGCTGCCGGACCCGCCTTCGAAGCTCGGGCGTTCTCCCACACCTTCACATCGTCCACGAGCACCGTGCCGGACTGCCCGACAAGAAAGACGATGCGCGACTTCTTCGCATCGATCACCGTGCCCGTGGCTGAAAGCGACGGCTGGTCATCCACCTGCACGAGCACGTCGTTGCCGTGCTGCTCGATGAGGACACGGTGCCACTGGCCGTCACCGGTTTTCGCCGGCTGCGACGCAAGCTTCTCCACCCGGTAAAATTTCGGATCGGCAAGCTGCTCCTTCGTCGGCGGCGGCACCTTCCGTCCGGCTTTGTCTGCCTCGCGCTTTTCCTTCCCCTGCGCGATGTGCGATGCGGGTTCGCCACGATCCTGCTGGATGAGCGTCTGCCCCGGTGCCAGCGACACGCGCAGCAGATGCGCCGCGCCGCCGAACCGGCTCTCACCATCAAGCAGGAAAAGGAAGTATCCCGGTTTCGCATACTTGAAACGGAATCCAATGGTGAAGTTTCGTCCGTCGAGAGGCACGCCGATGGACGGTCCGTGGCTGTCGTCCGGAGCGCTCACACCCTTCAGCGCCCCCTCGGTGATGCTGAACGATCCGGGCCGGCCACCGGGTTCCCACGGTTTGGCCAGGGTCGGAGAGGAGAATGCTTCGTCGAGAAGCTGTCTGACCGGCTTGGTGAAGCGCGGTTGGAGTTCGTCAGCGGCGGCGAACTGGATCGAGGCCAGAACGCAGCCTGCAAGGAGGCTGGTGAGAGGGGAGATTCGGCGGGGTTTCATGAGGTGCTGCAGTGTTGTGAGCATTCGTTCCGGGCGGATTCTGAACCGGGCGGTGTCACGATGCGACAGTTTTTGGGCCGCCATCCGGGGCACGATCTCCCGCCCTTTCCCGGCAACGCTGAAATTCATGCTTGCCAATTAAAACGCTCATTTGAAATGTCTGTTTGAAATGGCTGCCGCCCGCAAATCCAAGCCCGAACCGTCCGCCGCAAAGACCCGCCTGGCTCTCATCGAGGCGGGCGGCGCGGTCTTTGCCGAGGTGGGCTTCCACAATACGACGGTCCGGGAAATCTGCCGCCGGGCCGGCGCGAACATCGCGGCGGTCCACTATCACTTCGGCGACAAGGACGCGCTCTACCGCGAGGTGCTCGCCTACTTCCAGGCGCGGGCGTTGCAGAAGTTCCCGCTCGACATGGGCGTGCGACCCGGCGCTCCGGCGGCAGAGCGGCTGCGGGCGTTCGTGCGCTCGTTTCTCCTGCGCATCTTCGACCACAGCAGCGATGCGTGGCACGGCAAGCTCATTTCCCGCGAGATGATTGACCCCACGAGCGCGCTCGACGCCATCGTGGTCGAGCGCATCCGTCCGCAGGCGCGGCACCTGGGCGGGATTGTGCGCGAGTTGCTCGGCGTCGATCCGGACGCGGAGACGGTGCGGCTGTGCTCGTTCAGCGTCGTCAGCCAGTGCCTGTTCTATCACCACTGCCAGCCGGTCGTTTGCCGGCTGTTCCCGGAGCAGAAGTTTTCGCCCGAGCAAGTCGAGAAGCTCGCCGACCACATCACGAGCTTTTCGCTCGCGGCCATCAAGGCTTGTAGCCGCCGAGCTAACGAGGCGGAACGTAAACGCGCCGACAAATCCTCCTCCGCCTCACGTCGGCGGCCACCGGCGAAGTCACGCACCACGCGTCGCGCATCACGCTGATGTATCACCTCGCCCTCAAGATGCTGCTCGGCGACCGCGCGAAATACGCGATGCTCATCGGCGGGCTGACGTTCGCCACGATGTTGATGACACAGCAGAGCGCGGTGTTCTTCGGCATCCTCAAGT
>JBAYGL010000386.1:0-5417 GCA_041666725.1 Limisphaerales bacterium | reverse complement strand
TGGGTGGCAAACGCCCGTTGCGATGCAAAGCCTTCGCTCCGGGAACCGATCCAACCTCGCTCGCCGTCGAGCCAGACCCAGCCGGTGTGCAGATCAAGCTCCCCGAACTGAAGCTCTGGACCATTCTGCGGTTGGAATAATCTCCTCACCTCTTGCCAGCGCCATCCTGCACTGGGACGGTGATTCCACCAGTCGCGGCCTGGGGCCACCGCCGTGAACCAGCGGGCCCGCCCTCCGTGGACCCGTTCTCGCACCGCAGCCACGCGGCCTGTGGCGCTGCCAAGCCACAGGGCGCGCGTCCCGGCAGTTTATCGACCGCTACTTTTCAGCAAGGGCCACGGAAATCTCGACCGACCATTTGGTGCCCTGCTTCACCGCACCGTGAACCGGATAGCCGGCCAGCAGATACTCGTCCGTGCCGTATTTGCGATGGTCCACCAGTCCCAGCGAAAGGGAGCTTTCGATGGTCACGGTCGTGCTGCCTGCCTCGACGACAACGCGTTTGGCGGACGGCAGCAGAGCAGTGTCTTTCAGGGTGGCGGGCAGCGTGACGCGTGTCGTGTCGGTTCGGGCCGACGCGTTCGCGTAACGGGCGACAGGAAACGCGAAGTAGTGACGCCACAGGCGCAGGTTCAGGTCGGTGGCGGCGGTGAACTCATACCGCAGCGCAAAGCGGTTGTCGTGCCCCACAACACAAGCCTCGGCGAAGTCCACGCGCTGCCCGCCCTCGACAAGCGCGCCGCGAAACTCCAGCCGCGCCCGGGCATCAGTCGCTTCACCGATTCCTCCGGAAACATTTTCAGCGTGGAATTGGGCGGACGACGGGGTTGTGCTGAAGGACCAGCCGCCCGTGAAAACCGGGCGGCCGTGCCAGAGCACGTGACGCAACGCGCCGGTCGCGTCGAAGCGAAGGTCAAGGCCGCCCGGGGTCTGCGCGGCAAGGATGCCGCCGTCGAGTTTGGCGGCCCTCAGTTTCATCGGCGCTGTCGCGGTCACGCGCGGCTCAACATCCGGAGCCGTCGTCAGAGGTTCGGTGGTTGGCAGGAATATCCTGCCATCAAACGACGGAATCGTGAAGCGCATGCCAACGCGGCCGGTGCTGATGTCGCGGTGTTTCGCGGAAAGTTCGGGGACGGCGTCGTAGAGCGTGCCGTTGACAACGACCGTGCCGCCGTCGTAGTCGCGCTGCCAGGTGCCGTCGTCGTTGCGGCGCGCCGGGCCGCGCGGATGGCCCAGCGGCGCGTCGTATTCCCGATACCACCACCAATTGCCGCGCCCCATCGTGCCGGTGTCGTAGCCGAAGTAACCGTCGCCCATCAGCGTCGTCGCCAATCCGAACCGCATCGTTTTCTCGTCCCCGATGCGCGCCTTTTCCACGAGGGCCTCGCGTTCCTTGTGGTTGAGCTTGTGCCAGCGCCACGGATCGTCGTTGAGGCTCTGCGGACGGCACACGATCATGGTCACTGCGGGCTTGCGGCTCTCGCGGGTCCAGCGGAGATAGCGGCCAAGGAAACCCTCGAAATCCAGCTTGCCGTCGATGACGCGGTTGATCTCGTCCTCCGAAAGCGCTCCGTTGAGCGTCGCGAAACCCCTGCCCGGCAGATTCCAGTCGTTGACCATGACCACGGCCCGGCCCTCACGCAGCGCCGCCGTGCGCGGCACGAGCCAGTCGTCCGCTCCCCAGCAATCGTAAAAGACACCGTCGAAACAGTCGCGACCGCATACTTCGGCACGAACCTTGTCCAGGTTGAACTGAAGCACCTCGGTCAGGCCGGTGTTGATGCGGAAGTAACCCGGCCAGCCGCTCCAGCGTTCGCCGTTCTTGAGGTCCCACCACGCTTTCGGCACGTCAGGATTGTCGGGACCTTCAATGACATCCACGTAAGGCAGCACGAGAACATTCGGGTTGACCTGTCGCAGCTTTTCGAGGTTTTGCTCGACCTTGGCAAGAGTCCCGGCCCATCGCGGTTTTTCCCAATCGTAGTGAAGATCGTAGCCGCCGCCGATGATGAGGCTCAGCCTGGCCCAGTAGTTGGAACCTTGCTCCCACGTTTTCGAGCCAAGTCCGGCACCGTAACAATTGCCGATGCGGGGAAACGGCGGATCAACCGCCGCCGGATCGCGCGCCACACCAATCGAGACCAGTCCGAGCAGCACGCCAACGCAGGCCAGGTTCTTTGATTTCATAAAAACTCTCTCCGGCACCCTACGGGAATCAATCCACCAACGGGAACCGAAAACCTCGCAAAGGCTTGAAGTCCCCTTGGCCCCGGTTGCGTCCAAGGCAGCATGTTTGACCGCCCCTGCCTGAACTGGCTTCCGCTCCTCGTCCTGTCCGTCGGAGTTGCAAAATCTCCCGCGGCTCCGGCTCCTCCCGAAAAGACACCCGATTTCGAGTGGGCGGTCCAGGCGGGCGGAAAGCTCCATGACAAGACCCGCTGCCTCGCGGTGGACACGCGGGGAAATGTCTTCCTCACCGGCGAATTCGCCGGCACCTCGCAGTTTGGCGGGCACACGCTGACCAGCGCGGGGGACATGGACTTTTTCATCGCCAAGTGTGACCCGAACGGAAAGTTCCTCTGGGCGCACAGCGGAGGAGGCAGCCGCACGGACCGCGGCTACGGCGTCGCCACGGACGCCGCCGGCAACTGCTACGTCACCGGTCATTTCCAGAGCACCAGCGCCACTTTCAGCGGCGTCGCCGTGGTGAACACGGGCGACTACGACATCTTCGTCGCCAAGTATGACCCCGACGGCAAGCTGCTCTGGGTTCGCACCGCCGGCGGCAAGGGCTACGACTACGGCCACGGCATCGCGGTGGACACGCGGGGAAATGCACTCGTGACAGGGGCGTTCGTGGGCGAGGGCGCGTTTGGTGATGTGCCCATCACTGCGTCCGGTGGGGCGCACGTCTTCTGCGCCCGTTACGACACGGATGGAAAACTCCTTTGGGCGAAAACCGCCGAAGGCAAGGCCAGCAACAGCGGTCACGGCATCGCGGTGGACGGAGCTGGCAATGCGTATGTCGGCGGCAACAGCGGCGGACCGGGCACACTGGGCGGGCTCGCGCTTACGAATGCGGCAGGCCGGGACGTGCTGGTCGCGAAATTTACGCCCGATGGCAGGGTCGCCTGGGTTTCCGAGGGAAACGGCAGCACCAACGCGTTGATTCACGAGATCACCTGCGATCGCGCCGGCAACGTCTGGGCCGCCGGCATGTTCAAAGGCGTGCTGAAACTCGCGGACCACACCGTGACCAGCCATGGCGACAACGATCTGTTGATCACCAGCTTTGATCCGGCCGGCAAACGCCGCTGGACGCGCACGGGCGGCGGGCCGCGCGTGGACTACGGGCTGGGCGTCGCCACCGACGGCGCGGGCAACTCCTTCCTCACCGGCGAGTTCACCGACACGGCGGAGATCGCCGGGGCTTCGGTCACGAGCACGGGCAGCACGGACATTTACGTCGCAAAGTTCGACCGCGCCGGGTCACTGCGCTGGCTCACCCAGGCCGGCGGCGACAAGGGCGACAACGCCTACACCATCGTCGCCGACTCGCAGGGCAACCTCTATCTCTCCGGCTCCTTCAGCGGCACGGCAAAGTTCGGGGCACACACCATCACCAGCGCGGGTGGCAACGACGTCTATCTGGCCAAACTCAAGGCAAGGTGAGGAAGCAGACGCACGCCGCCCCGGAATTTCTCCGTCGCAACATCACCCGTCATGAACTCCCCCGAGCCTTCACGCCGCCGCTTCGCACAACTCGCCGCAGCGGCATCACTCGCCGCCTTTGCGCCACTCCTGCCCGCCGCCGCGCCTGCGAAGCGCTTCCCCGTCATCGGCTTCAGCAAGCCCTTCCAGTCCCTTGGACCAGAGGAGACCGCCGATACCGTCGCGGAGATCGGCTGGGACGGCATCGAGTGCCCTGTGCGCGCGAAGGGCCAGGTGCTGCCGGAGCGCGTTGAGGAGGATTTGCCAAAGTTCGCCGAGGCCTTGCGCCGGCGCGGCAAGGAAATCAGCATCATCACGACCGACGTGAAGAACGCCGGGCAACCCCTGACGCAAAAGATCCTCCGCACCGCAGCCAAGCTCGGCATCAAACGCTACCGTCTCTCGTTTTGGAAATACTCAAAGGACAGGCCCATCCCCGCGCAGCTCGACGAAATCCGCACGGAGCTGCGCGATCTCGCCGCGCTCAACAAGGAGCTGGGCCTCCAGGCCGGTTTCCAGAACCATTCCGGCGCGGACTACGTCGGCGCACCCGTCTGGGATATCTGGCAGCTCATGCACGGCCTCGACCCGAAGCACATGGGCGCGTGCTTCGACATCGGCCACGCCACCCTGGAGGGCGGATACTCCTGGCCGATTGATGCGCGCCTGATGGAGTCGCACCTGACCGCCGTGTTCGTGAAGGACTTCAGTTGGAAGAAAGGTGAGAAGGGGTGGAAGGCCGAGTGGTGCCCGCTCGGCGAGGGCATGGTGAACAAAAGCTTCTTCGCGTGGCTGAAGAAATCTACGTTCAACGGCCCGATCTCGCAACACCACGAATACGACCATGGCGAAGGCAAGCCGATGATCGCCAAGATGCAGCAGGACCTCCGCGTGCTGCGCGGATGGCTCACAGCCTGATCGTCACAAAAACCTGGTTCCTCCAGTTTTGGAGCCGACACCAGCAGGGGCGACGGCTGTTCACTTCTCTGCTGACCAGTCGAGTTTCACGCTGCGCCCCCCGGCAGATAACTGCCACGCGTCGCCTTTGGATTCGATGCTGACCTTTTTCGGTTGCCGGCCGGCGGCGGCCCAACTTAACGCGACCACGTTGCGCCATGCCTTCGTATTTGCGCTCATCCGAACAGTGAACATTTTATCGGTCTGGCCGCCGTGCCGGTCGGCGGCGGCCACATCTTCGGCGGAGAGCGCCACGTGGTCGGGCGTGAGCGGATCGATGCGCAGCGTGGAGCGTTTGGTTTGAAAGAGAAAAGCCCGGCCATCCCGGACCGTGGAGCTGGATTCGGGATGGAAGCGCAGTTCAAGATCGTGCGGCTGGTCGAGTGCGATGTCGTCGCCGACGATGAGCACGTCGGGTTTTAGGAAGATCAGATGGCGGACACAGCGGCGCAGCCCAAGCGTCCGGGGATAAGCCTCCGTGGCGTCGCCGACGATGTGATCGAACTCCGCTGTGGAATCGGCCCGGAGAACGCGTGGGCGGGACTTCAGCCGCAACGCCTGGCTGCCGTCGAACCACATCTTTCCTTCGCCCAACTGGCCCTGGCCGCCGACAAGGAGCGTGTTGTGCTGACCCGTCCATTTGCCGCGGTAGCCATCGTCGCGGAGGAGCCATTCACCGGAGCCAAAGATGACGAAATGATTCGCGTCCGGATGCACGTGGCCACCGCCGGGATCGTGGCTGAACTCCC
>JBAYGL010000385.1:0-5448 GCA_041666725.1 Limisphaerales bacterium | reverse complement strand
GGAACTGGCCGACGCGGTAGCTGTGCATGGCGCAGTGGAGGTTGACGGCGGCGACGCCCGCGCGATGCGCGGCGAGGATGTTGTTGACGTAGGCCAGGTCCTTCACGTCGGCGGAGCATTCGTCGTGGATGATGACGTCGTAGCCCCTGGCCCACTCGGGTTTCTCATACTGCTCGAACTTCGCCTTGGTGCTGCGATCCGGGGAATGGATCGTGTCCACCTCGATGCGCGCCCGGGCTTCGAGCCCTTCCTTGAGGATGACATGCTGCATCGCGTAGTCGTGGCAGCAGCCGCCGGAAATGAGGAGGGCGCGCAGCGGCCTGGGGGCGGCGGCCTGGGAGTGGGTGAGGGCGGCGAGGGCAAGCAGGCAGCCGAGGAGTTGTTTCATAGATCGAGATTCGAGCACAGTGGACGTGCGGTGGTGAAGTGGAAATTCACGGACATGGAGCGGGCCGGTTCACAATGTATGCCCCAGCGCCGCGCGGGTGCAGGTGGGATTCCGGTCCAGCCGCTGCAAGGTGTAGGTTCCGCGACCGGGGCACACCGGCATCCGGGTCTGGCCGAAGTAGGCCCGGATCTGCGCGACCGTCGGCGTGGCCGTGGCCTGCTTCTTGTTCTCAAACCCCCACTGCTGCTTGGTCTGGTCGAGCACGCTGAGGTTCTTGATGCAGATGTTTTTCTGGGCGGTCGTGCGCGCCCTGGCAAAGTTCGGAAGGGCGATGGACATCATGATCCCGATGACCGCCACGACGATCATGATTTCAACCAGCGTGAAGCCTCCCGTCCGGGGCCCCCGTCCGCATGTTTGGACTGCGCTTTGCGTCGGCATGACTGGCCCGAGAGTAGCAGTTGTGATGGCAGCCTCAACTGATTTCCCCCCTGATCCTGCCCGGGGGGGAATGTCTCAGGCCATTCCGCCGGCCTTTGACCTTGCCAAAGGCGGGGGGCATTTCTACCGTCCGCGTCATGGATTCGCAGTTGGTGCAATACGTGCCGGTCCTCTTCCTCCTCCTCGTGGCGCTCGCCATCGCCGGAGGCATCCTCGTCCTGTCGGAAATCGCCGGGCGCATCTTCAACCGCAAGATCGCCGCCCGCACGACCCTCATGAAGGACATTCCCTACGAGTGCGGCATGCTGCCCGTCGGCGAGGGCAGTGCGCGCTTTTCGGTGAAGTTCTACCTCGTGGCGATGCTCTTCATCCTCTTCGACATCGAAGTCGTGTTCCTCTACCCGTGGGCCGTCGTTTACAAGGAGGTCCTTGCCAAGAACGCCGGGCTGATCCTTGGCTCCATGGCTTCCTTCCTCGGAGTCCTTTTCATCGGCTACATCTACGCGCTCAAGAAAGGCGCCTTCGACTGGAAGAGCTGAAACGCAAGTATGAGGTAAGAAGTATGAAGGATGAATGAGGCGCGGCGAGCGGTCACTTCACACCTCATAATTCATCCTTCATAATCCTCTCCCCCATCCCATGAGCATCAACATCAAATTCGGCACCTCCGGCTGGCGCGGCCTCATCGCGCGCGACTTCACCTTCGACGGCGTCCGCCTCGCCGCCCAGGGCATCGCGGACTACCTGAATGCCGAGCGGGCGAACCCGGCATCGCCCATCGCAAGTCGCAAGCCCGTCGTGATCCTCGGCCACGACACCCGTTTTCTCGGGCGCGAGTTTAGTCTCGCGGTCGCCGAGGTGCTTGCGGCCAACGGCCTCACCTGCCTGCTCTGCCAGCGCGACGCGCCCACGCCCGTCATCTCGCACACCATCCGCCATCGCAAGGCCATCGGCGGCATCAACATGACCGCCAGCCACAACCCGGCGGAATATCAGGGCCTCAAGTTCTCCACCTACAACGGCGCTCCGGCCACACCCGAAGTCACGAAGCAAATCGAGGCCAACATCGCCAAGCGACAGGCCGAAGGCTGGACGTTCAAGGCCGCCGTCGTCGGCACGTTCCAGTGCAAGACCATTGACCCGCAGCCCGACTACTTTAAGCAGATTCGCAAGCTCATTGACTTCGCCACCATCCGGAAGGCGAAGCTCAAGATCGCCGTCGAGCTGATGTATGGCACCGGGCGCGGCTACCTCGACACGCTGCTCACCGAGGACGGCGGCGCGAAGGTCACGACCTTCCACAACGAGCTGAATCCGCTCTTCGGCGGCCACCACCCGGAGCCGGATGCGCACGGCATGGAGGAAGTCTCGAAGTTCGTCCTCGCCGGCAAGGCCCAGTTCGGCCTCGGCCTCGACGGCGATGCCGACCGCTTTGGCGTCGTGGACAAGAGCGGCGTCTGGCTCACGCCGAACCAGATTCTCGCGCTCGCGCTCTACCACCTGAAGAAGAACCGCGGCTGGACCGGCGCGGTTGTCCGCACCGTGCCCACGAGCCATCAAGTGGACGCGGTGGCTGAACTCCTCGGAGTAAAACTCCACGAGACTCCCGTGGGCTTCAAATACATCGGCGCGCTGATGGAGAGCGAACCTGTCATCGTCGGTGGTGAGGAAAGCGGCGGCCTCAGCGTGAAGGGCCATGTGCCGGAGAAGGACGGCATCCTCGCCTGCCTGCTCATGGCTGAACTCGTGGCGACCGAGAAGAAGTCGCTCGGCCAGATTCTCGCCGTGCTGGAAAAACAGACCGGCGAATTCCACACCACGCGCATCAACGTCAAAATCAACCCCGAGACCAAGGACGCCTTGCTCGGCAAGCTCAAGGTCGGCCTGAGCGACGTGGGCGGTCTCCCGGTGGAAAAGTTCATCACCACCGACGGCTTCAAGTTCCTCCTGCCCAATCGCGAGTGGGTCGCCTTCCGCGCCAGCGGCACCGAGCCGCTCATCCGCTGCTACATCGAGGCGAAGTCCGCCAGGCAGATGAAAAAGCTGGAGACGGCCTGCCGCAAGCTGCTGGCCTGACCCGGGCCGGCGGTCTGCCCCTCACGGGCTTACAGCTTCGGAAACTGGGCTGTTGCGTGAAGCCTCAGCTGCCCGGTGTGAATGTCCTGCTCGACTCCGTCCGCAAGGGGTCTCGACCGCGCGGGAAGGGGCTGGTAGGACGAGAAGGAAGCAGGATCACCCGCATGGACTGCGCCTGTTCGGATCGGGACAACGTGTTTCGCGCCGTTCCGCCGCGTAGAGTGCAACTCCTTGATCAGGAATTTCCCTAGGCTCCTTTCCGCACCTGAGTCCTTGCGCCCGGTTCATGTGCACATCACTTTGACGGGGTAGCCGTCTTCTTGGAATGGCACAGATGGGCGGGTCCGAGGCAACAAGCTCATCTATGAAAAGCATCTACCTTCCCTTCGGATTCGTCGCTGCCGTTGTGTTTTCTCCTCTGATCGCGTGCGCGGCAGTCCCGGTGCCCGGCGATCTGAACACCAACTTCAACCCCGGCACGGGTGCGGACTGGCGGGTGCTGGGCATCGCGCGCCAGCCAGACGGCAGGCTGGTGGTCGGCGGCCAGTTCAACAATTTCAACGGCGTGCCGCGCAACCGCGTCACCCGGCTCAATTACGACGGCTCCACCGATTTCAGCTTTAACCCCGGCAGCGGCGCGGACAGTTCCGTCAACACCGTGGCCGTCACGCCCGACGGCAAGGTGGTCGTGGGCGGCGACTTTCTCAGCTTCAACGGCGTCACCTGCCAGCGTCTGGTCCGGCTCAACGCCGACGGTTCGCTGGACACCTCGTTCGCGCCGTCCACCGGCGTGAACGGCACCGTGCAGACTGCGGTGGTGCAGGCGGACGGCCGGGTGCTCATCGCCGGCGGATTCACAGCGGTCAACGGGACGGCGCGCACACGCCTCGCGCGGTTGAACACCGACGGCTCCGTGGACACCAGCTTCAACCCGGGGACCGGGCCGAACGCGAATGTGCTGAGCCTCGCGCTGCAGACGGACGGCAAGCTGCTGGTCGGCGGTTATTTCTCGGCTGTCAACGGCCTGACCCGCCACCGCGTCGCGCGTCTCAACGGCGACGGCTCGGTGGACACGACCTTCGTTCCCGGCACGCAGGACAACGGCTACGTCAACACCGTCAGCGTCGGTGCGGACGGCAAGATACTGGTGTGCGGCGGTCTCTACGTGGGAATGAACTCGCGCATCCTGCGTCTCAACGCCAACGGCTCGGTGGACACCGGCTTCAACGTGGGCAACAACGTCATCAACTCCGACGTGACCACGGCCTATGCGCAGAACGACGGCAGGGTGGTCATCGGCGGCTACTTCACGTCGATCAACGGGACTCCCCGCAACGCGGTCGCGCGCCTCAACATCAACGGCACGCTGGACACCTCCTTTGATCCCGGCGCGGGCGCGAACGATTACATCTGGACGATGATCATGGAGCCGGACGGCTCGCTGGTGGCGGGCGGCTCCTTCACCACGTATCAGGGCGCCAGCCGCAACCGGATCACGCGCATCCACAACTCCACGTTGAACCAGGCTCCGCTCATGGCCTCCATCGGCAGCCTCACGATTCTGGAGGACGGCGGGCCGACCAATGTGACGGTCACCGGCATCGCCCCCGGCCCGGTGAGCGAGAATTCGCAGACGGTCACGAATGTGACTGCGACTTCCTCGGATCCGGCCATCATCCCGCATCCCCTCGTGACCTACACGCCGGGCGCTGCGACTGCGACGCTTGAATTTGCGCCGGCCGCCAATGCCAACGGCAGCGTGACCATCAGCGTCATCGTGCAGGACGACGGCGGGACGCTCGGCGGTGGCGTGGACCGGGCGACCAACACCTTCACCGTCACCGTGACTCCGGTGGATGATCCCCCGAGCTTTGCGCTGCCGGCCGGGACATCGGGTTCCGCCACGACCAATCGATACCTGTATACTGGTGCGTTGACCAATGTCACTCTGCCCCCAGGCACTTACAACATCACTGCCTACGGCGCCCAAGGTGGTGGCTTTAATAGCCCCAATGGAGGACTAGGAGCTGAGATGAGTGCCCAGTTTAACTTTTCAGAAGTTACGACCCTCACGATTTTGGTGGGCGGTGCTGGCGGATATGGGCCCTGGGGTGCCGGATCCGGCGGAGGTGGTAGCTTCGTCCAGAATAAGAACAGCCTACTGAATTATATTATTGCCGGCGGCGGTGGTGGAAGCGGGTTCGGTTCGGTCGGTGAGGACGGCGGTGCTGGGCCCAACGGGAGTCACGGCGGCGGCGAAAACGGCCAAGGCGGCCAAGGCGGCACGGGCTACTCCGGCGGTGGCCCCTTCGGCGGCTACTATAACGGCGCTGGCGGCGGTGGAGGTGGGTTACTCGGTAACGGTTTGGACTCCAACCACGCTTACGGCGGCGCCGGTGGCCAAAGCTTCGCAAACGGCGGTGCCGGCGCGCCCCCAGCGGGCAGCGGTATGGGCCCGGGCGGTTTCGGTGGTGGCGGAGCGGGAGGAAATGGCGGCGGTTATAGTTACCTCGGTTTCGGTGGTGGCGGTGGTGGTGGCGGAT
>JBAYGL010000384.1:0-5478 GCA_041666725.1 Limisphaerales bacterium | reverse complement strand
TATCAGTGGCTTCGACAAGTTCACGGCATTCGTGGGCAGCTTCTTCAATCGGCATTCGGCATTCGGCATTCGGCATTCGGACGACACCGCCGCCATCCTGTTCACCAGCGGTTCCGAGGGCGTGCCCAAGGGCGTCGAGCTGACTCACAGAAACCTGCTTGCGAACATCCGCCAGATCCTCGCGAAGTGCGACTTGCTCGACAGCGACCGCTTCTTCAACGCGATGCCGCTCTTCCACAGCTTCGGCCTCACCGCCGGGCTGGTGCTGCCGCTCGTGCGCGGCAATTACATCTTCATCTATCCCTCGCCGCTGCACTACCGCGTGGTGCCGACGGTCTTTTACGACAAGGACTGCACGGTGCTGTTTGGCACGAACACCTTCCTCAACGGCTACGGTCGCAAGGCCCATCCCTACGACTTCCGGAGCCTGCGCTACCTCTTCGCCGGAGCGGAGAAGCTCCAGCAGGCTACCGCCGAGCTGTGGGCGCAGAAGTTTGGCGTCCGCGTCTTTGAAGGCTACGGCGCGACCGAGTGCAGCCCGTGCATCAGCGCCACCACGCCGCTGGAGCCGAAGCACGGCACGGCCGGCCGCTTCCTGCCGGGGATCGAGCACCGGCTCGAACCCGTCGAGGGCGTCACTGATCCTGCGCCTGCACCGGTTGCTCCCGCAGTCGAACCAGCCGCTGGTCAGGCAAATAGCGCCGCCAACCCGCCCGCCGCACCCGGCACTGAGAAATCTGCCCCGCCCACTGCTGAAGCACTGGCAGCGCGTCCCGTAGCCACCGGCAGACTCTTCGTGCGCGGCCCGAACGTGATGAAGGGCTACCTCAACGCAGAAGCCAACGCCAAGTTCCAGGCCGGCGGCGGTTGGTATGATACTGGAGACATCGTGAGCGTAGACACGGAGGGTTTCGTGAGCATCCGCGGGCGCATGAAGCGCTTTGCCAAAATCAGCGGTGAGATGGTGAGCCTCACTGCGGTCGAGGATGCGTTGGCCGGTGCGTTTCCGCACTACGGCTTCCACTGCCAGACCGCCGTCATCACGCGCTCCGACGAGGCCAAAGGTGAAGCGCTCATCTGCTGCACCAACGAACCCAAGCTGACCGCCGCCGAAATCCGCGATGCCATCAAGGCCAGGGGCCTGAGCAACCTCTGCGTCCCGCGCGAAATCGTCGTGGTGAAGGAAATCCCCAAGCTCGGCACCGGCAAGGTGAACCACCGGGAGTTGCAGACGATGGTCCAGGCCCCGAAGTGAAACCAGCCCGCTAAACAGGCGAAACAACGCGAAAAACTTGAGCCCCCCGCAAACCAGCACCCCTCCTTCCCTTTCGCGTCTTTTAGCGTGTTTAGCGGGCAGTTCCCTGTGAGCATGAATCCCAGTCCTCCCGCCACCTCTCCGCCCAAGCGCCGCTGGCCACGCCTCCTTGCCATCACGGTGCTGGCTCTTTCCCTCGGTGGTTGCGTGGCCTGCCGGGTCTTCCACTCCGGGCCTTATCGCGCGCCAGAGCCATTGCCGGAGGCCAAGCTCCTCGACATCCACGTTCACACGGCGGGCATCGGGGCAGGGGACAGCGGGTGCTTCATCTCCAAGCAGATGGAATCGAGCTGGAAGCTGAAGATTTACCTCAACAGCTTCGGCACCACGCGTGAGGAAGTTCAGGCGAAGGGCGACGCGCATGTCGTGCAGCTCATCTCCCGGCAGCTCGCGGCCAGCCAGCACGTCGGAAAGGCCATCCTCCTTGCCATGGACGGCGTCGTGGATGCCAATGGCGAGCTGGACCATGTCCGCACGGAGATATACGTGCCCAACGACTTCGTCGCCAAGGAGACGGCGAAGACCACCAACCTCCTCTTCGGCGCGAGCATCAACCCGCTGCGCAAGGACGCCCTCGCGCAGCTCGATTGGGCGAAGGCGCACGGCGCGAAGCTGGTGAAGTGGATTCCCAGCATCATGCAGTTCGACCCCGCCGATGAGCGGCTCACGCCATTCTATCGGAAGCTCGTCGAGCTGAAGCTTCCGCTCCTCACGCACGCTGGGCAGGAGCGATCCTTCACCAGTGCGCGCGATGAACTGTGCGACCCGCAGCGTCTCCACCTGCCCCTGAAGCTCGGCGTTACTGTGATTGTCGCGCACATCGCCTCCACCGGCGCCAACGACGGCCAGCGGGACATCGACCGACTCGCCCCGATGATGGCGCAATACACAAACCTCTTCTCTGAAATCTCCTCGCTCACGCAGGTCAACAAGCTGGGCTATCTCCGGGAGGCCCTCACGCGACCCGAGTGGCAGGGACGGCTGCTCTTCGGCTCCGACTACCCGCTCATCAACACGCCGCTCTGCTCGCCGCACTTCTACCCGCTCCAGCTCACGAGCGAGGAGCGCAACCGCATCAGCGCGATTGAAAATCCTTGGGACCGGGACGTGGAACTCAAGCAAGCCCTCGGCGTGCCGAGGAATGTGTTTCAGCGCTCCCGTGAACTGCTCGTCCGCTAATCCATGTAGGAGACGACGTGAGGAGTCTCACTTGTTTCAGAGAAAAGTCAGAGACTCCTCACGTCGTCTCCTACGGCAGTTGAGTTGAATTTGCCGCGCCATGTCACCCGAAGTTCTTCAAATCCGCATCCACGGTGATGCCGCCCTGCCGACGCTCATCTACCTGCCCGGCCTGCACGGCGACTGGCTGCTGGTGACGCGCTTCCGGCTGGCGGTGGCCGGGCGCGTGCGCTTCGTGGAGTTCACGTATCCCAACACGGTGACGTGGTCGCTGGAGGACTACGCGGCGGCAGTGGAGGCGAAGTTGCGCGAGCACGGCATCGAACGCGGCTGGTTGCTGGCAGAATCGTTTGGCTCGCAAGTCGCCTGGCCGCTGTTGTCGCGTAGCCGCCGCGGTAAGGAGGCGGCTTTGGATGGAGGGGAATCCGCCTCCTTACCTCGGTGGCTACCTGGTTTTCAGGCCGACGGTCTCATTCTGGCGGGCGGTTTTGCGAGGCATCCGTGGCTGGCGGCGGTGCGGGTTACGGAATGGCTGGTGCGGCGGGCTCCGCTGGCGTGGCTCACGGCTGTCGTGAGCGGTTACGCGGTCATCGCGCGCTGGCGTTTCCAGCAGAACCCCGAAGTCCTCGCCGCGCTGCGCGAGTTCAAGGCCCGTTGGGGCGAGCCGCTCCGTCATGCCGCCGTGCATCGTCTGCGACTGATCGCGGCGAATGACCCGCGTGACATCGCCGGCACCTTGAACGTGCCGGTCTTTCACCTCACCGGCGTGCTCGATCCGGTCGTGCCGTGGCTGCCAGCACAACGTTGGCTGCGCCACGGGTGTCCCGGCTGGCGTGCGAACCGCATTGTCTGGACTGCCGACCACAATGTGCTGGGCACCGGCACTGCGGAAGCAGCCCGGCAGGTGTTGCATTGGATGGCTTGCAAACCCGGGGGCTGCAAATTGGGTCAAGATTCATCTTGAGCCGCCGGGACTCGTTTGGCTTAATCCGCGTCCCGCGCACAAGCGCACTGGCTGGGTGGTAGGATACCCAAGTGGCCAACGGGGGCAGACTGTAAATCTGCTGGCTCACGCCTTCCCTGGTTCGAATCCAGGTCCTACCACCACTTTTTCACGCTCGGGATTCTTGCGTTTGGGGCTTCAAGGCGAACTCACCGGATTCTTCAACCTGAAAGGATCCGGGTGCTTTGGAGCGATCGCGCGGCTCGTCCCCTACACCAGCTCGGGCACGGTGAAGTTCTCCGATGGCTTGAAGCGCGGAGCCCCGTCTGCGCCTTCGATATACTCGAAGACCTTGCCTTCGAAGTTTCGGATGACGACGCGGTCGGCGTTGTGGCTCAGGACGTAGTCGGGATTCACGGGCACCTTGCCGCCGCCTCCGGGGGCATCAATGACATACTGGGGCACGGCGTAACCGGTGGTGTGGCCGCGCAAGGATTTCATGACTTCGATGCCGCGCCGCACGCTCGCGCGCAGATGGGAGCTGCCGGCGATGAGGTCGCATTGGTAAACATAGTAAGGACGCACACGGCAGATCAGGAGCTTTTGCACGAGCGCCTTCATCACGACGGGATCGTCGTTGACGTGCTTGAGCAGGACGGACTGGTTGCCGAGCGGGATGCCGGCATCGGCAAGGCGGCCAAGGGCATCGCGGACCTCGGTGGTCAGCTCGCGCGGGTGGTTCGTGTGAACGCTGATGAATAGCGGATGAAACTGCCGGAGCATCGCGCACAGGGCGGGAGTGATGCGCTGCGGCAGAAAGAGCGGGATGCGCGTGCCGATGCGGAGGAACTCGATGTGTTTGATGGCGCGCAGGCGGCTGAGGAGATGTTCCAGCTTGTCGTCGCCGAGGAGCAGGGGATCGCCGCCGGAGAGGAGCACATCGCGGATCTCCGGGTGCCTGGCGATGTAGTCAATCTGACGGTCGAACTCCGGGTGGAAGTCGTAGCCGCTCGCGTTGCTGACAAGCCGGGAGCGCGTGCAATAGCGGCAGTAGGCGGCGCAACGATCCGTGACCAGAAAAAGCACACGGTCGGGGTAGCGGTGGACGAGCCCCGGAACGGGCGAGTGCGAGTCCTCGCCGCACGGATCGCTCATTTCCCATGATGCGGTGTGCGTTTCCTCCAGCCGGGGGATCATCTGGCGGCGGACGGGGCAGTTCTCGTCCGCAGGATCAATGAGGTTGAAGAAATGCGGCGTGATGGCCATCGCGAGCTTGCTGCGGGAGAGAATGGCGCCGGCGCGTTCCTCCCGTGTAAGTGTGGGGAGGAATTGCTCCAGCTGCTCGACGGTTGTGACTCGGTGTTTGAGCTGCCATTTCCAGTCGTTCCACTCGGCGTCGGGAACGCCCGACCACCGGCCGCGCCCCGCGGAATGGAATTCCTTGAGCTGTTGGAGTCTCTGGTCTGCAGGCGGCTCCCCGCCGCCCGCCTCTACGAGGTCCCGTGACATGATGGGACGCACTATAAAACCGAAGTCCGGCGAGTCAAGTGGACGGCCTGCGATGATTGACGGCACCGGTGACAGCCTGACTTGCCGGCCTTCAATCTCGCAGTCGCGCCACAACCCTGGCCTTGAGAATTGGAGGCTGGAGCTTGGGATTCGAATTTCCCCACCAAAGAATACCTCTCGCTCCCCGGTGTTTCTCTGTTAAGATCAACAAGTCGCTTCGACGCAGCATGACACCCAAACTGTTTTCTGAACTCGGCCTTTCACCTGAAATCCTGAAGGCCATTGACAAGCTCGGCTTCGAGCAGGCCGCGCCCATCCAGGCCGCGGCCATCCCCGTTTTGCTCGCCGGCAAGGACGTTGTCGGCCAGTCGCAGACCGGCTCCGGCAAGACCGCCGCCTTCGCCATCCCGGCGTTGGAGAAGATTGACGCCCAGGACCGCTCCCTGCAGGTCCTCATCCTCTGCCCCACCCGCGAACTCGCGGTGCAGGTCTGCGAGGAGGTCCACAAGCTTGCGTTCTTCAAGCGCGGCAT
>JBAYGL010000383.1:0-5480 GCA_041666725.1 Limisphaerales bacterium | reverse complement strand
GCTCGCCCGCACCGAAACGACCGCGACACCCGGCGAATTGCCTGCGGCGGGCAAATGGCGCAGGTCCTGGAAGTGGATCATCTTCAACGCGCTCGCCGGCCCCACGCTCGGCGTGAGCTGCTACCAGTGGGCGGTCAAGACCTCGCCCTCCGCCGTCGTGCTGCCCATCGTCGCGCTGTCGCCGCTGGTGGTGATGCCGTTCTCGCGCTGGCTGGAGCAGGAGGAGCCCTCGGAGCGTTCAACCTTCGGCGCGGTCATCGCCGTGGCCGGCGCGGTGGGTCTGGCGCTGGTGAAGTAGCCGCAAGCTTCAGGTTGCGACCACGCCCCCCGGTCTTGCACCGCCGTCTTTTCCCGCTAACTTTCCCCGCGCCGCGCCGGTCTGGTGCGGCGGCCTTGCTGAACTTGTAACTCCGAAAACCATGCTGCCCCGCGTCCTGCTTTCGCTTCTCCTCACCGCAACCATTGCACTCGCGCAAAACGGCGACAAGCCCGGCGAAAAACAGGAGTCGCGTGTGCCCAGGGAGAAAATCCCCGCCAACCCGCCGCTCTCACCCGGGGCCGCGCTGAAGACCTTCAAGCTCCCGCGCGGGTTCCGCATGGAGGTCGTCGCCGCCGACCCGCTCATCGAGACGCCCATCGCGATGCAGTGGGACGCCGACGGACGGCTGTGGGTCGTCGAGATGCCCAGCTACATGCCCACGCCCACGGCGGACGGCGAGAACGAACCCCTCAACCGCATCTCCGTCCTCGAAGACACCGACGGCGACGGCAGGATGGACAGGAAGACCGTCTTCCTCGACAAGCTCGTCATGCCCCGCGCGCTCTGCCTCGCCTACGGCGGCGTGCTCGTCTGCGAACCGCCCGCGCTGTGGTGGTATCCCATCGAGGCCGGCCTCAAACCCGGCCGGCGCGTGCTCGTGGACAAGGCCTACGCGCCCGCCGGCGATCCCGCGCTCGGCCTGAAGAAAAACCCCGAGCACACGGCGAACAGCCCGACGTGGCTCATGGACAACTGGATTGTCTCGGCGAACCACACGTTCCGTTACAAGCGCGTGGACGACGATTGGAAGCGCGCGGCCACGACCTTTCGCGGCCAGTGGGGCCTGACGATGGACGACTGGGGCCGCCCCTTTTACAACTCCAACTCAGATCAGCTGCGCGCCGACCTCGTGCCCAGCGAGTATTACTTTCGCAATCCCCTCCACCGCGCCACGTCCGGCCTGAACGTCCAGCCGCTCAAGGACCAGACCGTCTGGCCGGGCCGCGTGAACCCGGGCGTCAATCGCGGCTATCAGGAGAAGCAGCTCAAGCCCGACGGCACGCTGGCCACCTACACCGCCACGTGCGGCCCGGTCATTTATCGCGGCGATAATTTCCCCGCCGAGTTTCAGGGCAACGCCTTCATCCCCGAGCCGGCGGCCAACATGGTCCGCCGGATGGTGCTCACGGAAAAGCCCGGCGAAATCTCCGGCGTGAATCCCTACAAGGAGGCCGAATTCCTCACGTCCACGGACGAGCTCTTCCGTCCGATCAACGCCTACACCGGCCCCGACGGCTGCCTCTACCTGATCGACATGTATCAGGGCATCCTCCAGCACCGAGTCTTCCTCACGAGCTACCTCCGCAGGCAGGCCGAGGATCGCGGCCTCGACAAGGTCCACCGGCGCGGACGCATCTACCGCATCGTCCACGAACGCAAGCCGCCCGGCCCAAAGCCGCAGCTCGCTTCCGCCAAGCCCGCCGATCTGGTCGGCCAGCTCAGCCACCCGAACGGCTGGTGGCGCGACACCGCGCAGCGCCTGCTCGTCGAGCAGCCCTCCGCCGCCGCCATCGCGCCGCTCAGGCAAACGGCCCTCTCCGCCGCAGATCCCCGCGCCCGCCTGCACGCGCTCTGGACGCTCGACGGCATGGACCAGATGGACGCCGCGACGCTTCTCGGCGCACTCGACAAGGAAAAGCACGGCCAGGTCCGCGCCGCCGCCATCCGCATCGCCGAGACCACGCTGAAGACCTCGGACAAGGACAAGATGCTGCCCAAGCTCGTCTCACTGGCGGGCTCCAAGGACTTCAACACGCAGGTCCAGCTCGCGTTCACGCTCGGCGAGGCGAAGGAGCCCGCCGCCGAGGCCGCGCTCGCCGGCCTGGCCCGCAACGCCGGCACCAATGCCCTGCTCCGCGACGCGGTCATCAGCGGCCTGGCCTTGCGCGAAGTCGAGATGCTGGAACGCCTCTTCACCGACAAGTCGTGGGCGGACAAGGCGAAGGTCAAGAGCGGCGAAGCCTTCATCGGCGCACTCGCCAAGAGCGTCTTTCAACAGGCCAAGGGCGACCGCGTCAACCGGCTGCTCGAACAGATCACCCGTCCCGAAACGCCCAAGTGGCAGACCCTCGCCGTGCTCGCCAGCCTCAACGTGCCTGCCCCGAGCACGAAGAAAGGCGAAGCCCCGCCGCGCATCAAATACGTGAAGCTCGCCGCCGAGCCGCCCGCCCTCGCCGCGCTGGCGAAGTCCGACGACAAGGCCATCCAGGCCGCGGTCAAGAAACTCGACAAGGTCATCGTCTGGCCCGGCAAGCCCGGCGTGGTGCTGCCCGTCATCAAGCCGTTGAACGAGGCCGAGCAGAAACTCTTCACCCTCGGCAAGACGACCTTCGAGGCCACGTGCGCCGCGTGCCATCAGGCCCACGGCTACGGTCAGGACGGCCTTGCCCCGCCGCTGGTGGACAGCGAATGGGTGGCTGCCTCTCCCGAGCGCCTGGCGCGCATCGCCCTGCACGGCCTGGGCGGCCCCATCACGGTGCTTGGCAGGAAGTGGGACCTCGACATGCCCGGCCACGGCACGTTCGACGACGAGACCATCGCCGCAGTGCTCACCTTCATCCGCCGCGAGTGGGACCACGGCTACGACCCCGTCTCGCCGGACTTCGTGAAGAAGGTGCGCGCCGCCACCGCCGGCCGCGAATCCACGTGGACGGACGTGGAGTTGAGGAAGATCAAGTAGCGGGGCAGTCAGCGCCCCCTTGGATGCCGGCCGGCCCCATCCCGGTGCCTTCTCCCTTCGCGGAGCGAGGGGAGAAGGTGGCCGCAGGCCGGATGAGGGGTGCGGCCATCAACGCCAACGCAGCCAACCCCTCACCCCGGCCCTCTCCCCTCATCCGATGAAGGGAGAGGGAGAACACACCGGAGTCACGCGATCAAATTCGTCGAGTGCCTGCTTCGGTTCGAATCCTTTACAAAAAGGTGCCAGCTTGGTTTCTTAATGCCATAGCAACCCGCGCATGGAGCCTTTCGAATCAGTTCCGTTTGACGTTTACCTGTCCCTCTTCGGGATTATCACCTTCGTGGTGCTTTCGGGCGCATCATTCTTGCGGTGGGGAGTGCACCGTCTAACGACGAGTGGCTACCTTTTCGCCGGTATGATCGGTGCATCGGCAGGCTTTGTTCTCGCGACTGCTCCATATCTCTATGCTTCTCTGGAGTATCACCTTTCGCCACTTTTCCTCGGTCATCATCATGGGCAGTGGCCGCCATTCTGGTGGCCCGACCACATGGCTTGGCTTGGCCCATTCAGCAGTTCTGTCATCGGTTCTGCCACAGGCTTTGCGGCAGGAATTTATGCTTGGCATCGCAGACAGAGGAACAAGAGCCGCGCGGCCTAAAATCCGCCAAGCGCTTCTCCCGTATTCCCGCTGGATGTAGCGGCTGATGTATCCAGTCGTGAAATAACCGTTTGCATCCCGGCGGTCGTGTGTTACAAACCGCGCTCCGTTCGGGCGGTCCGGACGGAAAAAGACACTTTCAGAAGTTATGTCACAGCATCGCAGTCTCCGCGCCACCAGCACCCTCGGGGCCAAGCGCAACGTGTTGAAGCGCTACGAGCGCGTCGAAATCCTCAAGAAGGCCGGCAGTTGGAAGACTGGCGACCGCGTCACCGGCCTGCGCAAGACCAAGCCCCCGGTGTAGGCCGCGGCCCCGCGCCGCGCCCCCTGCTGAACTTTTTCACGGGAAGCCGTCTGCCGACAGGTGCGACGGCTTTCTTTATTTGTGCAAGTCCGCCTCCAAAAATTTCTCGCCGAAGCCGGCGTGGCTTCTCGTCGCGCCAGCGAGCGGCTGATCGTCAACGGCCTCGTCGAGGTCAACGGCAAGGTCGTCAAGGAGCTCGGCACCAAGGTGGACGCCCTGCACGACGACGTGAAGGTCGAGGGCCGGCCCGTCAAATTGCGCCGCAAGGTTTACGTGGCCCTGAACAAGCCGCGCGGCTACCTCTCCACCCGCAGCGACGAGATGGAACGCCGCATCGTGACCGACCTCCTGCCCAAGGAATGGTCCCACCTGCACCCCGTCGGCCGGCTGGACAAGGACAGCGAGGGCCTGATCTTCCTGACCAACGACGGCGATTTCACGCTGCACCTCACCCACCCCCGCTACGGCGTGCGCAAGAAATACCGCGCCATCGTCGAGGGCCGCGTGGAACAGGGCATGTTGCGCCGCTTCATGTCCGGCGTGGAGCACGAGGGCGAAACCCTCCGCGCCGAGCACGCCCGGCTGGTGGACGCCAACAATTCGCACAGCATCGTGGAACTGGAGCTGGCCGAGGGCAAGAACCGCGAGGTGCGCCGGCTCTTTGAATCGGAGGGCCTCGTCGTCGCCCGTTTGCAGCGCACGCAGATCGGTCCCATCAAGCTGGGCGAACTGCCCGAGAGCCGCTGGCGCGCGTTGACCGTCGCCGAGGTGAAATCGCTGCTGGGTTCGACGCCCATCGAGCCGCCCGCCTCACTGCCGGCCGTCGCTCCCAAGCCGCCGAGCCGGCCCTTGATTCGTTCGCCCTTCCGTCCGACAAACCGTCCGCCGGGCAGGCCTTATGAAAAGGCCGCCAGGCCGATGGGTTCGCGGCCTCCCGGCCGCAGATAAGCCGGTGACTTTGCTGACCGCGCGAGGAGCGCGGTGTTCACGCCGCAGAAATCCACGACAGGAGAAATGCACTCGGACACCAACAGGCTTGCGCGCGTTTCTGCGGCCTGAAGGCCGCGCCCCGTCCGTCCGGTCACTTCCCCGCCAGGTCGAAGCACGCCATTTCCACGGCGTTCCGCACGAGCAGCTTTCCGTTCGCGATGGCAGGATGATTCCACGTCTTGCCCTTGATCGCCGGGACGCGCGCGAGTTCCTCATGGCGCTCCGAAGTCGCCTTCACCAGCGCAAGGTCGCCGTCGCCGCAGAGGATGATGAGATGGCCGCCGGCCAGCAGCACCTGTCCGTAGCCATAGCGCCCGTCCTTCCAACGCCGCCCGCCCGTCTCCGCGTCGAGGCAGACGAGGATGTCTTCATCCAGCCCGTAGAGATGGCCGCCGTGCAGCACGGAGCTGGTGAACTTGTTCTTGAGAAGTTTGTTCCGCCACAGCTCCTTCACGGCAAAGCCGCCGTCCGTCCGGCTCAACTCCAGCCCCACCGCGCCCGTGCCGTAGCCGGCGCTGAGCACGACGCG
>JBAYGL010000382.1:0-5496 GCA_041666725.1 Limisphaerales bacterium | reverse complement strand
GGCGTCCGGCGGCTGGACTTCCTACTCTCCGCTGGCGACGGTCATCCCGACTCAGGGGCAGACTTACTGGCTTGTCGGCATGGTGCTGCTCATCACCTCGTCGTTGCTCGGCGCTGTTAATTTCATTGCCACGGTCATCCAGCTCCGGGCGCCGGGCATGACGTGGCTGCGGATGCCGTTCTTCGTCTGGGCGCAGTTCGTCACGGCGTTCATCCTCCTGCTCGCGTTTCCTCCGCTTGAGGCGGCCGGCATCCTCCAGCTGGTTGACAAGGTGTTCGGCTCAAGTTTCTTCCTTCCGACCGGCCTCGTCGTTTCCGGCAAACCCTACGATGTCTCCGGTGGCGGCAGCCCGCTGCTGTGGCAGCATCTCTTCTGGTTCCTGGGACACCCGGAGGTTTACGTCCTGATTCTTCCGGCGATGGGCGTGGTTTCCGAAATCGTCGCCTGCAACACCCGCAAGCCGCTCTGGGGCTACAAGTCGCTCGTGTATTCGGCGCTCGCGGTGGGTTTCATCAGCTTCATCGTGTGGGCGCACCACATGTATCTGACCGGCATGGGCACGAAGATTTCGACCTTCTTCCAGACCACGACGATGATCATCTCGATCCCGTCGGTCATCATCCTGACGTGTCTCTTCATGTCGCTGTGGGGCGGCTCCATCCGTTTCAACACGCCGATGCTCTTCGCGCTGGCGTTTCTGCCGATGTTCGGCATCGGCGGCCTGACGGGCCTGCCGCTGGGCTTCAACTTCAGCGACCTTCACCTGCATGACTCCTATTACGTCATCGCGCACTTCCATTACGTGGTCGCGCCCGGGACCATCTTCGCCCTCTTCGCGGGCATCTACTTCTGGTATCCGAAGATGACCGGCCGCTACATGAACGAGACGCTGGGCAAGATACACTTCTGGCTTTCTCTCGTCGGAATGAACCTCGTCTTCATGCCGATGTTCTTCCAGGGCCTCAGCGGCATGAGCCGCCGCATGTCCGATGGCGGCGCGACCTATGCGCTGGCGAACCCGTCCAACGAAGGCATCCTCACCGCGCTCAGCAACACGATCATCCACCTCAACACCTTCATCACCCACGCGGCCTTTCTGCTCCTGCTCGCGCAGATTCCGTTTGTGATCAACGTCTTCATGTCCATGTTCAACGGCAGGAAGATCGAGTCCGACAATCCGTGGCAGGCCACGACGCTCGACTGGCAGACGCCCACGCCGCCGCCGCACGGCAACTTCACCAAGGAGATCATCGTGCATCGCGGCCCGTATGAATACAGCGTGCCCGGCCACCCGGCCGATTTCAGCCCGCAGAACATGCCTGAGCCCAAGCCGGCCAAGTAATTTCCCCGACGCCACCACATTTCCCACTCCTCAAATGGAAATCCCCTACACAGTCAAACCCCGGCCCGACACGGGGCTTTACAACGCCAAGCTGGGCATCTGGCTCTTCCTCGCCTCCGAGGTGATGCTCTTCGGCGGCCTGTTCTCCGCCTACATCCTGCTGCGGGTCGGCGCGGACCTCTGGCCGCACGGGATGCTCAACATCCCCATCGGCACGTTCAACACCTTCGTCCTCATCAGTTCGTCCGTGACGGTGGTGATGTCCTGGGCCTCGCTGAAGCTGGGCAGGCTGGCCGCGTTCAAGAAATACATGGCACTGACCATCCTGTGCGCGCTGGGCTTCCTCGGGGTGAAGAGCTTTGAATATCACGCAAAGTTCACCCACTACGACGTGTGGTTCAAAGACGACGCCACGGCCGAGAAGTATTTCAAGGCCGCCTACGGTGAGAAGGGTGTCGAGGAAACGCGCAAGCAGTTCGTGGAGCGCTTCCACCTGCACAACACCAAGGCCGTTTACACGCCCGGCGACATCCAGCTTGCCGGCCACATCGAGGGCAATCCGCTCTGCACCAATCTCAAGAAGCTCCTCGCCGCAAAGAAGGAAACCATCCAGTTCACCGCTGATGCTCCGGCCGGAGGGCACGAGCATCCGAAGCCCATCGAGATCAAGCTCGCGGACCTCAAGCGCCTCTCCTCCTACGTCCCGGCGCACAGCACCTTCTTCGCGATCTACTTCACCATCACGGCGCTGCACGGCCTGCACGTTCTGGGCGGTGCCATCGTCCTGGGTTACTTCCTTTTCACCGCCGACAAGTGGTGGAAGAAGGCTCCGGAGCAGTTCACCAATCGCATCGAGGTGGGCGGCCTCTTCTGGCATTTCGTTGACCTTGTCTGGATTTTCCTGTTCCCCATCATTTACCTCCTTTAACCACCCATGAGCCACGACCACTCTCACTCCCACGGCCCGGGCGAAGCCTGCGCGCATGATCACGGCCACGACGACCACAACTCGCCCGAGGCCATCGCCAAGGCCATCAAGAAATACATGGTGGTCTTTGGTGTTCTCCTAGCCGGCACCGTGCTGACCGTGGGCATGTATTACGTCCACATTCCCAGCGTCGCGATCACCATCGCCGTCGCGCTGCTCATCGCCAGCGTGAAGGCGGCGTTTGTCGCCGGCGTGTTCATGCATCTTTCCGACGAGCGGAAGATGATCTATGGCATTCTGATCTGCACCGTCTTCTTCCTCATCGGCCTGATGGGGCTGACGCTCTGGACGATGCACGATCCGCCCTTGCAGACGTTGATCAACGGCAAACCCGCCTGATGTTATGTCACTGAAAGCCTTCCATATCGTGTTCGTCACCGCCTCCGTTCTGCTGTCGTTTTGGTTCGGCTGGTTCGAGCTGAGCCGCTACGCGGTCAGCAAGGCGTCGGTGGATCTGTGGATTGGCCTCGGCTCGTGCGTCACCGGCACCGGCCTCATTGCCTACGGCATCTACTTCCTGAAGAAGCTCAAAAACATCAGCTACCTGTGAACCGCCGCCCCGCCCTTCTTGCCCTAGCCATGCTGGCCCTGCTCTTCGCGGCCGCTCCGGACGCCTCTGCCTGCGCCGCCTGCTTCGGCAAGTCCGACTCGAAGCTCGCGGAGGGCATGAACGCCGGCATCTTCGCCCTGCTCGGTGTCGTGGGCAGCGTGCTCTTCGCCATCGCCGCCTTCTTCTGTTTTCTCGTCCGCCGCGCGGCCACCCATCCGCTGCCCATCCCGTCCGAACCTCAAGTCGAACTCTCGAAACTCTAAACCATGCCTCCGCAATCTGATTTCCTCTCTCAGCTCAAGCAGGGCTTCATGCCTGTCCTTGCCTCCGAGCACGGCAGGGATGTGGACCAGTTCCTTCTGATGGTTCACCTGCTCATGGCCGCGCTCTTCGTCGGCTGGATCGCCTACTTCGTCTTCGCACTGTTCAAGTTCCGCAAGAGCGCGAATCCCAAGGCCGACTACGTCGGGGCGAAGGGCACCTTTTCCCAGTATGCCGAGATCGCCGTCGTGCTCATCGAGGCCGTGCTGCTGCTGGCTTTCGCCATTCCCCTGTGGGCGAAGGCGGTGACAAAATTCCCCACGGACAAGGATGCGACCGTCCTGCGTGTCACCGCCGAACAGTTCTCCTGGCAGGCGCGCTACACCGGCAAGGATGGCGTCTTTGGCAGGCAGGACATGAAGCTCGTGTCCGACAAGAATCCGCTCGGCTACGTCGAGAGCGACCCCGCCGGCAAGGACGACGCCACCTCGCCGCCCAAGGACATCCACGTGCCGCTCATTCCCATCAAGGAGGATGGCAAGGACACCTTCAAGCCCGTCATCATCCATCTCACCTCGAAGGATGTCATTCATTCCTTCAAGGTCACCGCCATGCGCCTGACTCAGGACTGCATTCCCGGCATGAGCATCCCCGTCCACTTCATCCCCACGAAGGTCGGCAAGTTCAACATCACCTGCGCCCAGCTCTGCGGGAACGGCCACGCCTCGATGAATGCGCAGTTCGTCGTGGATTCACCGGAAGATTTCAACAAGTGGTTTGCTGAAAAAACCGCGAAAGCCTCGGCTGCGCCGGTGAGTTTCGAGTAAAACAACACGGCCATTCCACCGGGCGTGCGCCGATGGCGCGCGCCCTTTTTTGTGTCCACCGAGACTCCAGAGTCCATCCGCGCCCAATCCCGCTCCGTTGAGTGGGCCGTGTGGGGCGGCATCGCCTTCGTCGTGCTCGCCATCCTCGGCGCGTTCGTGCGGGAACGCCTGCGCATCCCGGCCGCAAAACTCCCCGTCATTGCACGGGTCGATGACTTCACCCTGACCAACCAGCTGGATCACCCGGTCCGCCTGGCCGACTTGAGCGGGCGGGTCTGGGTCGCCGACATCATCTTCACCCGCTGCCCCGGGCCCTGCGCCACCATGACCAGGCGCATGAGCGAGCTGCAGGCCGCGCTCCCGACAAACGCTCCTGTCAGGTTGATCTCCCTCACCACCGATCCCGGTCACGACACTCCGCGCACCCTTGCCGCCTACGCGCAGCGCTTCGGTGCGGACGCGCAGCGCTGGCACTTTCTCACCGGAGCGAAGGCCGATCTGGTGAAACTCGCCGTGAACAGCCTCAAGCTCACCGCACTCGACAAGGAGGAGGCCAAACGCACCTCGCCCGATGACCTTTTCATTCACTCGACCATCTTCGTGGTGGTCGACAAGCAGGGCCGCCTTCGCGCCGTCTTCGAGAGCCTCGACAGCGTGTTGAGCGAGGAGGAAACGGCCGCGGGAGCCAGCCGCGAAAACAGCTCCTGGGAGAAATCCGTGAAGCCGCGCCTGCTGGAGACCGTAAACGCCCTGCTGGCGGAGGCCGACAAATGAAGACGTCCCGCTGCGATTTCTCCCTCTCCCATCATCGAAGGAAGGGAGAAGGCCCGTGCCTTTGCGTCTTTGCGCCTTTGCGTTAATCTGGCCGCCACGATGACCTACACCGACCTGCCGCTCATCAACGCCTGCCTCAACGCCACCAGCGCCGTGCTGCTCGTGCTGGGCTGGAACTTCATCCGTTCCGGCCAGCGTGACCCTCACCGCCGCTGCATGATTGGCGCTCTCTGCACTTCCGCCGCGTTTCTCGCCTGCTACCTCTACTACCACTGGCGGATGCAGCAGGTCCACGGCGCGGCCCACACCAAGTTCGTCAACCCGCCGGAGTTCCGCCCTATCTACCTCACCATCCTCTTCACGCACCTCATCGGGGCTTTCGCCATCGTCCCGCTCGTGTTGATGACCGTGAGCCGGGCGTTCAAGGAGCGCTTCGAGGCTCACAAGGCCATCGCCCGATGGACGCTGCCCGTCTGGCTCTATGTCTCCGTGACCGGCGTCGTGATTTACCTCCTGCTCTACCGGGTTTTTCCGCAGGTGAAGGGGAGTGTTCAGTAATCAGTATCCAGTATTCAGTGACCGCTCGGCCGCCCATCCCACTGATTACTGAACACTGAACACTGCTTGCCTGGCTTCACCACACGCCCAGTTCCTTCATCTGGCGCGTCGCCGCCCCGGCCCAATCCTTGTTCGCCGCCGGGCTGGCCGGGCTGGGGTGAAGGATTCTGCCGAAGCGCACGCCGCCATCGCCCAG
>JBAYGL010000381.1:0-5497 GCA_041666725.1 Limisphaerales bacterium | reverse complement strand
GACGCTGTCCACGGCCACGGTGCTGCCGGGGGCCTCGTCAAACTTCCAGTGCGCCACCGGGCCGAGTGAACTGACGGTCAGCGCCGCCGACGTGCTGTTCGTGGAGCCGGCGCTGTTTTGAACGCGCACCGAATAGCTCCCCTCGCGGGGGTATTGAACGTTGGTCAGCGCGAGGGTGGCATTGGTCTCCCCGGCCATGTTCACTCCGTTGAAACGCCACTGATACAGCAATGGCGCGGTGCCCGTGGCGGTGACGGTGAAGGTGGCGTTCGAGCCGACGGTCACGGTCAGCCCCACGGGGTCCGAGGTGATGACGGGAGCAACCGGAAGGGGCAGCACCGTGAGCGTGGCCGGCTGGCTGTTCACCGTGCCGCCGGGGTTGGTCACGCGCACCAGATAAGTGCCGCCCTGGTTGGTGGTGACGTTCAGAATCGTATAGTTCGAACTGGTCGCGCCGGGGATGGCCAGGCCGTTGAAGGTCCATTGATAGCTGAAGGGGCCGGTGCCGGTGAACGTGACGCGAAAGGTGACGTTGGTCCCCTCGAAAACAGTCTGGTTGGTCGGGTTTTGTGTGATGGACACCAGCGGGGTCGAGTAGGTGATGTTCAGGTCGATGTAGTCGTTTGGCGACGTGCCGCCGACGGATTGCGGCGTGATGGAGATGCTGAAGTTGGTGTCCGTAAAAGTCTGGCCGACGGGCAACGGGTGGCGGGTGAAGTTGGTCGTGGCCGGGGTGAAGTTCAACAGCCGGCTGCCGTTCACGCTCATGTCGCTCGCGATGCCGGGGGGCTGCATGCCCCAGCGAATCTCCACACCGTTTGCCAGATAGTTCGTCGCGGCCGAACCATTCACTGTGTAGGTGCTGAGGTTGTGCCGAAAACCCAGCCAGTAAGCGCGGTCGTTCTGCTGGCCGACCGTGATGCCCCGGAGGCCGGCGGCGCTCGCATGGTCATGGCGGAAGAGGCGGTAGACCCCGCCCGTCGGAGCCGTGCTCCAGTTGGCGCTGCCCAGCCAGCCGAGGTAGGTCTTGAACCACTCGTTGAAGTGGATGGCCGTATTTGAAAAGTTGTCCCCCATCATGTCGTAGCCGTCACCGTATTCGTTGTGCGTGCCGTTCGCGGCGGTGGGGTTGGTGCCCGTGACATCCCAGCGGTTGGCGTGAAGCAGGCCATAGTTGTGCCCCAGCTCGTGGGCAAGGATTCGCAGGTCGAATTCGCCCTGGACGAGCATTCCCTTGGCACCGATGTAGGCCAGGCCGCCGAATCCGAAATTCGCGCCACCGACGTCGGTGAAGACAGTGGTGTCCAGGTCGTAGTTGTCCGGGTTATATTGCCCGGTGTTCCCGTTCTGCTGGTCGTAGGTGCGCGCCACCGCGAGCGAGTCCCGCCGCAAGTCGTCCATCGGGTCCAGAGATACGTAGCCCGACTTGGACAGCGGCAGCCGCAGCACCACCGGCAGCACCGTGGTCTGAATCGAGGTCTGGAGCTGTGAGTTGTCCAGATAGAACTGGTTCACGGTGCCCATCACCGAGTTGATGTCTGACACGGTGATGGTCTGGCCGGTCTGGAAATCGAACGGCCCTCCGGGATCGTCCGAAAAATCCACCCGTATCACGAGGATGCGCTTCACCCCGAGCGTCCAGCCCGCGCTGGGCGGAAACGCCGCCGTGCCCGGCGGCAGCCCGGCCGGCAACTGCCCGGCGGCCAGTTGCCCCGCTTTCGGATAAGCCCCCAGCCCGGCCTCGCGTTGCAGCCACTTTGCCTCGATGGCAAAGGCGTCCTGCGCGTGTGAGGCGTAGGCCACCTCGCCGCCGGTCTCCAGGTGAATCGCCCGTGCATCCAGCCCGCGCGCCTGCACCTCGCCCGGCTCCAGCTGCCGCACCGGGCTGCTGTGCAGCGCGAGCTTCCCATCCACCGCCACGCCATGAACGGGGAGATCGTATTTCGTCGTCTGCGCAAGCCGGCGGCCATAGACGAACGCCTTGAAGTTCTCGCCGCCCACGCGGACGTTGCGCGTGAACTGGTCGGCCGGTTTCACGCCCGGACCGCAGCGCACCATCACTTCCAATCCGCCGCGTCATTCCACCCAGCGCTCCAGTTCTGCCAGCACCGTCGCGGGCAGCTCCCGCCGGGCATCCGGTCCCACCGCCTGCGCCAGGGCAAACTCCGGGTCACGCTCAATCCACTTCGCCATCGCCGCACGCCGGTCACGCGCGAGCGCAACGCCCTCCGCTTCCGCGGCCGCCTTGTCCGCCGCCACGCGAAACCGCTCCTGCCACGCGCGAAACTTGTCGAACGGCTCGGCGCGGTTCGCGGGCCAGACCGTCACGTCCTCGATGGCCGGCTTCAACTCAGGAAGCTGTGTGCGCCAGTGGTTCCAACCCGCCTCCGCATTCGCAGATGAATTGGACGCCTGCACGCCCACGGCAGCAGGCTGCGACTGCGGGGGCAGGGGGCGGGGGCTGGAAACGTCTGGCGAGCTTCCCGGGCGGAAACTCCACAGGACAACCACCGAGGCGGCAAGCAGGAGCCACCGCAGGGAGCGGCGAATTGGGTCTTTCATTGAAAAATGGACGGGCAGACGCTGCCCGTTTCCCCCGGGATTTCAAGTCAGGAAACAACCTCAGATATTTCCAAGATGGCAGCCGTGTCTGATTGCGAATTCTGTTTGCGCAGCCCGGACCGGCGGCGGAATGTCCCCGGAGTTTCGAACACGGAAATTCCACCGCACATGAAGCCCGCAAACCTCACCTCGGCCGCATTGCTGGTGCTGCTGGGGGCGGCGCTGGGCATCTTCGTGGACCGGGTATTCCTGGCCCCAATCGCAGGCACAGCGCTCGCGCCGGTCATTCATCCGCCTCCTGCAAACAAGCTTCCCGCCGCCGCCCGCCCGCCTGCCCGGCGCGCCAGCACCCCGCCGGGTCAAGCCGAGCCTTCCGCTCCGCCGCTGACCGCCGCGACATTTGCCGACAGCTTCGCCGCACTGCTGAACGAACCGGCCTCCGATGCCCGCCTGACAAAAATCAACGAACTGGCCGAGCGTCTATCACCCGCCGAAGTGCCCGGGGTCATCCACCTCTTCGAACAGCTTGGCCGCCGCGACGAACGCGAAACCTTGCTCAACACGCTGCTCACCCGCTGGGCCGGTGTGGATTCCGGTGCCGCGCTCCGCTTCGCGCAGCAACTCACCCGCCCCACCGAGCGGAAGTCCGCCACCAGCGCCGTGCTCGAAGTCTGGGCCGGGACCGACAATCCGGCCGCATTTGCCTGGGCGCAGGCTCTTCCGCCCGGCAACGCGCGCAACGAGGCGTTGCAGACCGTCCTGGCCAGGCTCGCCGACTCTGATCCCGCCGCCGCCCTCGCCGCCCTGGGCAAGTCCGGCCTCACCACGCCCAACTCCGGCCTCCACGAGGCGATTTTCCTAGCTTGGGCCGAGCGTGATCCTGCCGCCGCCGCCGCGCAAGCCCTCGGGCAGCTTCCCGCCGGCCGGCAACGCGACAGCGTCCTGCAACTCATCGCCAGCACCTGGGCCAACAGCGACGCCACCGCCGCCGCCGCGTGGCTGGCACAGCAACCCGACAGCAAGGGCAAACGCGAGATGGTGCAGAATGTCGCCAGCGAGCTTGCTGCGAACGACCCGAAGGCCGCCGTCGAACTCGCGCTCACGCTTCCCGCCGGAAACGCACAGAACCAGGCCCTCGCCAGCATCGCCTCCCGCTGGGCCAGCGTGGACCTCGACGCCGCGCTTGCCTGGGTGAAGCAGCTCCCCGCCGGACACACGCGCGACAACGCTCTCATCAACCTCAGCCACGAATGGGCGCAGACCAGCCCGCGCGCCGCCGCCGACTTCGCCGCCACACTCCCGCCCGGCGACACGCAGACTTCGCTCTTCGCCGCAGTCGCCAATCAATGGGCGACTGCCGATCCGGCGGCCGCGATGAAATGGGCACAGTCCCTGCCCGGCGAAGAGGCCCGTCAGCTCGCGCTGGATGCTGCTATCGCAGTTTGGGCGGAGAACGCACCGGAACAGGCGGCGGCCTTTGTCTCGCAGGCGCCGGCGAGCAACTCAAAGCAAACTCTGATTCAAAATCTCGCCTCCCGGTGGGCTGAAAACGATCCGGACTCCGCCCTGGGCTGGGCAAAACAACTTCCTCCCGCCGAACAACCCGGCGCTTACGATGGCATTGTTCAAACGCTGGCCAGCGACAGCCCCGCCGCCGCCGCCGCGTTGCTGGACAAGCTGACTCCGGAAAACCGCGCTGCCGCAGCGGAGCAAATCGCCGCCCAGTGGCTGGAAGCGGCTCCCGCCGCCGCCCGCGCCTGGATCGCCACCGCGCCGCTGTCCGACGAGGTGAAGCAACGGCTGCTCAAGCGGTGACCCCGTTTGGTGTCCTGTCGGAACGCCCGCACACGCTGAAGCGTGGACACCAAACGAACCTCAATAATCCCGGAACGGCCCACGTGGTTCGCTGGCGTCCATCTCCCGCTTCCACACGGTGAACTTCGCCTTCATCTGCGCCGCCACGTCGGGCATCTGCTTCGAGAGGTCGGTCTTCTCGCCGAGGTCCGTCGCGAGGTCGAAGAGGCCGCCACCCTTCGCGGACTCCACCCACTTCCAGTTGCCCACGCGCGCCGCGCGATCGCTGCGACGCTCCCAGAATATCTCAGTGCGCGGCGACTTCGCCTTGCCTTGAAGCACCGCCGTCATGTCAAAGCCGTCGAGCTTCACGCCGACGGGCGGCTTCGCACCGGTCGCGGCGAGGATCGTGGGGAACAGTTCGAGCGACGTGAGGAACTCGTCCGTCACCGCGTTCGCCGGGAGCCGGCCCGGCCAGCGCGCGAGGAACGGCACGCGCAGGCCGCCCTCCCACATCGAGCTTTTGCCGCCCTTGAGCGGCGCGTTGCCACCGTTGCCGCTGCCGCCGTTGTCGGACATGAACAGCACCAGCGTGTCGCGCTCCAGACCGAGTTCGCGCAGTGTGTCGAGCAGCTCGCCGATGGCCTCGTCCATGCACGTCACGGCGGCGAGATAGCGCGTCACGTTGTTCTTCGAGTCACGGTTCGGATAGAGCTTCAGATACTTCTCCGGAGCCTGCACGCCGACCCCTTCCTTCTTCTCGCCCGTCTTCTTCTCCGAGTCCGGCGCGAAGGACGACGCCCCATGCGGCGCGTTGAACGCAAGGTAGAGGAAGAACTGTTTCGCCTTCTGCTCGCGCACAAACCGCAGCGCCTCGCGGCGGAAAACGTCCGTGACGTAGGTGCCCTTGTCCTCCTCGGTGCGCTGGTTGCCGCGAAACAACGACGGCACGCCGTAGCGCTCGTGCGTGTAGTAATCAATGCCGTTGTTCCCGTGCCCGTAGAAGAAGTCGAAGCCGCGCTGGAGCGGCAGGTAACGGCGCGCCTGGCCCATGTCCCACTTGCCCACGCAGCCGGTCGCGTAGCCCGCGCGCTTGAGCGCGTCGCCGAGCGTGACCTCGCGCGGGTCGAGGCCGAGCGTC
>JBAYGL010000380.1:0-5502 GCA_041666725.1 Limisphaerales bacterium | reverse complement strand
CTTCGAGTTGATGAGCCGGCGGCACTTTCGCACCCGTCAGGGCGGCCGCGGTTGCGAACACATCGAGGGAGTGAACGGGGGCTGTGAAATCCCTTCCAGCGGGCAGCCGCCCCGGCCAGGAGATCAGGAATGGCACCCGGATGCCGCCTTCGTAAACCTGCCCCTTCCAGCCGCGCAAGGGCGAGTTGTCGCTGTGCGTGACACTCACCGGGCCGCCGTTGTCACTGAAAAACCAGACCAATGTGTCCGCCGCCTGACCGGACTCGTGCAACGCGCCGGACACGACTCCGATGGCGTCGTCCAGTCCCACGACAACTCCGCCGTAGTTGCGCCGCGTCGCGTCGGTGATGTGGCGCACGCGGCTCAATTGCTTTTCCGTGGCCTGAAGAGGTCCGTGCGGGGCATTGAAGGCGAGGTAGAGGAACCACGGTTTGCCGGCCTGCCGTTTGATGTAATCGGCGGCCTCCTGCCCCAGCACATCGGTAAGGTAGCCCGTCATCGGCTCGTCCTTTCCGTTGCGGTTCATCGGGATGGTGTATTCGGTGCTGCCCTTTACGTCGGGCAGGTAATTGTGACCGCCGCCAAGGAGCCCGAAATAATCATCGAACCCACGGCGGTTCGGATGAAACTGCGGATGCGCGCCCAGATGCCACTTGCCGATGGCGGCGGTTGCGTAACCGGCGGTCTTCAGTGCCTGTGGGAGCGTGAACTGGGATAGCGGCAATCCGGCGACGGTGCTCTCCGGCAGCCAGGCCGGGTTGAGTTCGTGACCGAACCGCTGCTGATAGCGGCCGGCGAGCAGGCCCGCCCGTGTGGGGCTGCAGAACGGGTGGGTGACATAGCCGTTCGGGCAGCGGAGACTTTGCTTCGCCAGCTGGTCGAGATGCGGTGTCGGGATGTCCTTGCAGCCGTTGAATCCGACATCGGCATAGCCCAGATCGTCGGCGACGATGAGCAGGATGTTGGGGCGTTTGCCGCCGGCGGCCGGGCAGTGGCTGGCAAACAACACGACGAGTGTCAGAAGCAAGGATGCCAGCAGGCGCAGCGGAATCATGGCGCGAATCTAACAAACCCGCTGCGATTGAAAACCCCGAAGAGACAACGGCACTCTGACGGTTCGTCCGACATTCTGCCCTTCATTTGACAAATTTGGGATGACCGGATTAGTCTGCGCGCACTCAATATGCGCACCAGCCACGTTATTCTCGTCGTGATGGTTTTCGTGCTGATGTTTTCTGCCGCCGGATGCAAGAAGAAGGACGCTGGAGCAGCTTCGGCCACCACATCTGAATCTGCCAAGAAGAAGAAAGTCAGCGGAGCTGACAAGGCGCAGTCCAAGGTGTCGTCCGCACCGGAAGCAAAAGATGGCGAAGTTGTTAATCCGGCGGTGACGGTAAAAAGGGAGTTTGATCGTCAACTCCACGGCGGGAATCCTCAGCAGGCATTGCGGGCGCTGAATCAGGTCCTCGATGGGTGGATGATGTCACGGCCTCCGCCGTTGAGCCTGGAGGAAATGGTTCTTGAAGGCATGTTGGAAAAGATTCCGACGGCACCGGCAGGGAAGAAATACACCATCGACCCGAAGACAAAGAGAGTTGTTCTAGCGAACGAGTAGTCGTTGATAGCTCGCTGCGCTCCGGTTCCCTCTTTGGTCCCGCGCTTGACATCCTCAAAGCCGGGTCTTCCTGTCCTGACTGAGCCCCGCAAGGTATGGGCAAGAAGTCAAAAGGACAACCCAACCCCGAGTTTCAAAAGCAACGCTTGTCCCGACACGGCATCAGAACTCATCCCACAACGCGCGGCTGTGTTGTTGTGGCCACTGAAAGCCCATGGCGCTGGGCTGCATGTTTTCCGCGTGACCGTCGACAAATGCCGCCGCTGCCCGGCCACCGTATCGTCCCACGATCCGGTCACTGCCGCCCGCAACATTGTAGCAGCAACCGTTGTCAGGAGTGCGGAAAAAATTTGAGCCGGCATCGGGGTTGTTCGCTTCCCATTTGTCTGCATTGAGTGTGGCGGGAGTGCTTGGTTTGATAAACGCAGCGTCTGAAAAAATAATGGTCGCGTGAGGGTTCTTCACCTTGTCTTCGCGGACTTTGCCTTTCGGAATGTTGTTTGTATCGGCCTGGTTCACATTCCAAACGCCGAGATTGGGGTGATTTATCCCGATGCCTAAACCACTCGTAATGCCGGGTGCCGTGAAAAGAAGCTTGTTCTGGAACGATCCCGCGTATGGCGCAATGAAGTCGGTCCAGTATGTAATGCGCAGGCCCCCGACGCCTGCATTGGTGATGATGTAGGGATTGATGGGCGAAGCCTGCTGCTGCATGGGGGTAATCACCCCGTCGTTTTCCTCAGTATACAATTTCGAGGCGAACCCGATCTGCTTTTGGTTGTTGAGCGACTTGGTGAGGTCGCTCTTGACCCTCGCATTCGCCAAGGCTGGCAGCAGGAGGGCCGCAAGGATGGCGATGATTGCAATGACGACAAGAAGTTCGATGAGGGTGAACGCTTTGCGCAAAAGTATCTTGGCTGGCTGCATAGGCTTTGCGCTAATGAATGAGCATTCGATTGTTTTGTCAACCGCAGTTTTCGATCTGAACAAGATTGGTGTCCAAACTTAGGATTGCAGTTGCAAACCATGGCGAAACCCCTGTGGCGACGCAGTTCACGGATTGGGGCTGCTGACTTTTCAGGAAGCCAGGACACGCCAGGACAGCGCAGACTCACCTGAGCTTCTTCACCAGCACCTTGGACTTGCGACCGCTCTGTTCATACTTCTCCCGGCGGGCGGGGGGGAGGTCGTCGGGAGTTCCTTCGGTGAAGCCGCCCTTGCTCTGGAAGTAGGTGAAGGCCTGCGTGGAAAGCGTTACCAGCTCGCTGAGGCCGAGGTCGCGAGCCTTGTTCTCAACGAACTGGATGAGTTTTTTGCCGAGACCCTGATTCTCGTGCGACGGTGCGACGAAGAGAAAGGCCAGTTCGCCCTTGTTCGCCTCGGGGGAGACGTGCAGCGCGACGCATGCCACGGGGTTGCGATCAATGTCGAACACGTAGTAGTCGCCGAGGTTCTTCTCGATGCTGTTGCGCGTGCGCTTCATCAGTTCCTCGCTGAGGACGGAGTTCTTGGTGAGCCGCAGCAGTGCGCGGATGTCCTTCTTTTGCGCGGGGCGGATTTGCTGGAACTCGTCTGCGTAGATGAGCGTGCCGACGCCTTCGTTGGAGAAAACCTCGGCGAGGAGGGATTCGTCGGTGCGGCCGTTGATGAGGTGGACGCGGGGGATGCCTTGCAGGCACGCGGCGGCGGCGGCGCGGGCGCGGGCGGTGTCCTCGGGGGAAAGCTCCTTCTTCTCAATCAGGGCGTTCAAGTCGGCGGCGAGCACCTGCTTGAGCAGTTTGCCCTGATGGAACAGGCCGTCGATGGTGGTGATGAAGATGATTTTCGTCGCCTTCAACGCGGTGGCGATGGCGAGTGCGATGGTGTCGGAGGTGACGCGGTAGGTCTTGCCGTCGCCGTCGAATCCCAGCGGGGGGATGACCGGCGTGATGCCTGCGGCGAGAAGCGTCTGGAGCATCTCGGTGTCCACGCGCTCGACCTTGCCTGTGAAGAGATGGTCCACGCCCTGGAGGATGCCGAGTGGCGACGCGATGATGGCGTTCGGGCTGGCGGCGCGAAGGTCGTTGGTGGACAGGCCCTCAAGGATTTCGTGCGTGAGGCGGTTCGCCGCCGTGAGGGAAAGCTGGAGCGTGGGGGCATCGGTGATGCCGGTGCCGTCGAGATTTGAGGGCGTGATGCCCCGCTCGGCTCCGAGCAACTGGATCTGGGCCGCCGCGCCGTGGACGATGACGACGCGGATGTTCAGCGAGCGCAGCACCGCTACATCGAGCAGGAGGTTGGCGAAGTTTTCGTCAGTGACGACCGCGCCATCCACGGCGATGACGAAGGTTTTCTCGCGGAAGCGAGGGATGTATTGAAGAATGCCGCGGAGGTCGGTGGGTTTCACTTTGGTTGGCGCTAGCTGTCGCGGCGTAAATAAGGGGCAAGCGGACGGAGGGATTCAACGAGAAACTTTGGCCCGCGATCCCGCTTGAGTCCCGGCGAGGGATGCTTCCGCCATGCGCCGTGAAAATTATCCCTTGCACGATCGCGATTCTCGGACAAGTTGCTGCAGGCCATCAAACCCAGTTTCAGTCGTGAGCACACAGCCGTCCATGTTGTCCCCGCAGATTGGTGCCCCGCCTGCTGTCGTCCTGTTTTTGCCGCCTGTCCAGCTCCCGGAAGCCGCCCCCAAAAACGGTGGGGCTGAAGTTTTCGTGAGCGGTGCGCGCAAGCTGTCCCGATGGGAGGATCAGGAGTTGGAGTGGTTGTCGGATGAGCGGGATCTCTCGCACAGCGGAATTAACGAGTAGCCGGAGGTTCAGACGGCAGACTCTGCTTCGGAGCGTTCTTCCAGCGCAGGCCCTTGCGTCTTCGTGATGCGCGATCTGCGGCGGGTTGTCCCGGCGCGGTTAGTTTTCGAGCACCCGTTTCAGGCTGGCGAGGAAACGCGCGTTCTCCGCCATGGTGCCGACGGATACACGGAGCCACTCGGGCAGGAGATAGCCGGCCATCGGACGCGTAATGACGCCGAGTTTCTGAAGTTCGTTGAAGACCCGCGCGCCGTCGCCGACTCGCAGGAGGATGAAATTGCCCGCAGTTGGCACGAACTCAATGCCGAGCTTTTCGAACTCGGTTTGCAGAAAGCGCACGCCCTCAAAATTCGTCGTTCGGGTGCGGCGGACGTGCTCGTCGTCGTCCAGAGCGGCGAGGGCGGCGGCCTGGGCGAGGCTGTTCAGGTTGAACGGCTGGCGAATCTTCTCCAGCGCACCAATCAGCTCCGGGTGGCCGATGCCGTAGCCGACGCGCGTGCCAGCCAGGCCGTAAATCTTCGAGAACGTCCGCATGAGCAGCAGGTTCGGGCGCGTGCCGGCGGTGATGAGCGGAATCAAGTTCACCGGGTCGTCGAGAAACTCGATGTAGGCCTCGTCCATCACGAGCAGGACGTGCGGAGGAACTTCGTTGACGAGTTCAATGAGGTCGGCGCGCGAGGCGAGCGTGCCGGTGGGGTTGTTCGGGTTCGCCACGAATACGACGCGCGTCTGCGGCGTGATGGCGCGGAGCATCGCGGGCAGGTCGTGGCCGAGCTTGCGCGCGCGGACGGTGATGAGGTTCGCGCCGGCCATCTTTGCGATGATGGGGTAGATGGCGAAGCAGTATTGCGAGACGACCACGTCCGCGCCGGGGGCCATCAGCGCGTGGCCGATGAACTCGATGATTTCGTTCGAGCCGTTGCCGAGGATGATGTTGGAGGTCTCGACGTTGAGCTTCTCGGCGAGGCGGCGCTTGAAGTAGAAGGCGTTGCCGTCCGGGTAGAGATGCACGCTGGTGGCGGCGGCCTGGATGGCGGCGAGCGCCTTGGGCGAGGGGCCGAGCGGGTTTTCGTTCGACGCGAGTTTGATGATGTT
>JBAYGL010000379.1:0-5523 GCA_041666725.1 Limisphaerales bacterium | reverse complement strand
GCCTTCGCCATGTTCGTGTGCGGATGGCGCGTGGTCTTGAACTTCCGGTAGAACTGGCCCTCGACCGCCGAGACGTTGACGATGTGCTTGTCCTGCTCGGGCGTGCGGAGCATCAGCGGCTTGAGGCGCGCGTTGAGGATGAACGGCGCGATGGCGTTCACGAGCTGCACTTCGAGCAGTTCGACCGACGGCACCTCATGCATCATCAGCCGCCAGGAGTTGCGCTCGCGCAAATCCACCTGCTGCAGGTCCTGGTCCAGCCGCCCCTCGGGAAACAAATCCTGCTGCGCCGCCAGTTCGTCGGCCAGCAACGGCACCTGCGAGAGCTCCGCCGCGTGCGTCAGCCCCGCCACGGCGGGGTTCACCCCGTAGCCGCCGAGGTGAGGAGGCGGAACAGGCGAACTCGTCTGGCTCAATTCCGCCTCCTGACCTCGGCGGCTGCCGCCCTCCGGCAGCATGTGATAGCCGCGCAGGCCTTCGTAGGCCCCGAGCAGCTGTCTCGCCGCTTCAGGCATCGCGCCCAGCGACACCGTCTCCCGCTCCATCATGTGCTGATAAAAGTCAGGAGGCCGCCGCACTGTCTGGCAGGCGTTGTTGATGATGAAGTCCAGCCGCGTGCGCGTGGCCAGCAGGTGCCGGCAGAACGCCTCGACGCTCGGCGTGTGCCGCAAGTCCAGGCCGAAGATTTCCAGCCGGTGCCCCCACTCCTTGAAGTCCGGCTCGGCCGCGTAACGCAGCGCCGAATCACGGGGAAAACGCGTGCTGACGATCACATGTGCTCCTGCGCGAAGCAGCTTGATGCCGGCCTGATAGCCGATCTTCACCCGTCCGCCGGTCAGCAGCGCCACGCGCCCGCGCAGGTCCGCCGACTCCGTGCGCTTGCGGAAGTTCAGCTCCGCACACTTGGGGCAAAGCTGGTCGTAAAAGTGATGGATCGTCGAGTAATCCTGTTTGCAGATGTAGCAGTTCTGCGGCTCCACCACCTCGCGGAACTCCGGTTCGTCCGCGACCTCCTGTTGATGGAAATTCTCCGGCGGAAAGACATTGGGCGTGGTGAACACTTTCTCCCGCCGCAGCCTGCGGATGCCGGTTTCGTTCAGCCTGGCCTGATCGCGCTGAAGCTTGTCCGCCTTGCGCTGTTTCACGCGGGCTTTCACCAGCCGCCGCCGCTCTTTCAAATCAGGACAGAAAATCTCCCCCGCCACCGTGAGCAGCCGCGTGCGGTCCTCGACGGAGAGCTGCGCCAGCAACGCGCGGTCGCCCGCGACCTTCTCCAGCAGTTCCGTGACCGCCTTGAGCCGGGCCGCCACGCCTTCGCCCGGAGAGCTGTTCGCGGTGGCGGTGGTGGAAGCAGGTTGTTGCGACATCGTGCGCTGAAAGGCTGACCCGGAGCGGGCGCTTTCGCCGGACATTCAGCCCCGGCCGTATAGCTTCTTCAACGCCTCCGCATTGTAACTGCGGATCGTGCCCGTCTGGGATTGCACCCGGAGCGAGCCTTTCACGATCTCCACGACCACACCCGAGTAGCCCGGGATGTCCACATGCTTGCCGTAAACGCACTGCGGGAAATCATGCTGGTTCGCGTATGTTCTGATCGCGCGGATGGGCGCGGTGAAATCCGGTTCCGCAATGTAAACCCGTGCCGGCGGCTCCGGCTCGTCCTGCGCGGGCTCCGGCTGCGCAACAGGCCTAGGCCGCTCCATGGACAACGCCTGCGGCTCCGGCTTGGTGCGGTCTGGCGGCGCGAAGAGCGTCTTGAGCCGGTAGGCGTTGAACCGCTGCGAAACGCCGTCGGCCGAACGCACCCTGATCGACTGGTTGACGATCTCCACGACCACTCCCGCAAAACCATGGATGCTGACGTGGTGTCCCAGCGTGCATTGGGGAAAATCCGCCCGCTCGGTCCACTGGCCGATGGGCTGCGGTGTGCCGGAGAAATCCGGCTCGGTGATCACCTTCCGCGGCGGAGGCGGAGGTGCTGTTTCGTTGTCCTGGTCGGTTGTCTCGGGCGACTGCATGAGCCGTGTAGTGTCGCCTGCCCTTTCGCGTATGGCGAATGGTTTTTCAAGGCCGGTTCCCAAAAGGCGCAAATCAAGGCCCCCGAACCCGAGCCGGCTCGGACGCCGGCGATTCGTAGCGCCGGCCTCCGGCCGGCCGTGCCGCAGGCGTCCCGCCTGCCTGCCAAGTCCGTCGAAAGCAAAACGGCGTTCTGTTTCCAGAACGCCGTTCGCTGAATTTTTGTGCGCCGCAGGGCTTACAGGCCCTTGCCGATGATGTATTTCACCAGATCGCCAACGCGGTTGCTGTAGCCCCACTCGTTGTCATACCAGCTCACAAGCTTGAAGAAACGGCTGTTCAGCTCGATGCCGGAGCCGGCGTCGTAGATGGAGGAGGACTTGGAGTGGATGAAGTCGGTGGAGACGACTTCGTCGGCGGTGTATTCCAAAACGCCCTTGAGGTAGGTCTCGCTCGCCTTCTTCATGGCGGCGGAGATCTCGGCGTAGCTGGTCGGTTTCACGGTCCTCACGGTGAGGTCCACGCAGGAAACGGTGGGCGTGGGCACGCGGAAGGCCATGCCGGTGAGCTTGCCCTTCACTTCGGGGCAGACGAGGGCGACCGCGCGGGCCGCGCCCGTGGCGGAGGGGATGATGTTGATGGCCGCGCTGCGTCCGCCCTTCCAGTCCTTCTTGCTGGGGCCGTCCACGGTCTTCTGCGTGGCGGTGTAGGCGTGGATGGTGGTCATGAGGCCTTCCTCGATGCCGAAGCCTTCCTTGAGGAGGACGTGGACGACCGGTGCGAGGCAGTTCGTGGTGCAGCTCGCGTTGGAGATGATGTGATGCTTCGCGGCGTCATACTTCTCGTGGTTCACGCCCATGACGACGGTGATGTCCTCGTTCTTGGCGGGAGCGGAGATGATGACCTTCTTCGCGCCGGCGGTGATGTGGCCCTTGGCCTTCTCGGCTTCGGTAAAGAGGCCGGTGGACTCGATGACGATGTCCACGCCCAGCGCCTTCCACGGCAGTTCGGCGGGGGTCTTCGCGGAAACAACCCTGATCTCAGCGCCGTTGACGATGAGAATGTCGTCCTCGGCCTTGTCGGCGGCGGATTTCTTCGACCCAACCGTGCCGCTGAAGCGGCCCTGGGTGGAGTCGTATTTGAGCAGGTAGGCGAGGTTGTCCGCAGGGACAATGTCACCGACTGCGACGACTTCAACTTCCTTGCCGACGAGCCCCTGCTCGACCATTGCGCGGAAGACGAGGCGGCCAATGCGGCCGAATCCGTTGATTGCAACTTTCACTGCCATAGTTCGTGTTCGTTAAGGTTCAATGCCAGAAAACCGACAGGCCGGGCATCGTATCGGCGAGCGGGGGACCGTCAATGCGCAAATCCTCCCTTGCCAGGAACACCCGGGAGCGGGTGGATTTAAATAACGGGAAATGACCGGGAAGCAGCCGAATGGACTCAAATGCCCGGCCTGCTGGAAAGCTGGTTCTGTTTTGCGTTGATTCGTGTGATTCGCAGGCAACGCCTCTTCGACCAGTCACCGCCCGTCCGCCTGCGCCAGCTTCGATTTCCCCGGCTGAGCGAGCTTCATCTGCGGCGTTGCGCTGCCGCTCTTGGGCAGGCCGAGAAGGCGCCGGGCTTCGGTGAGGAGGAACTTCGTCTCCATGAAGGGCTGGTAGCTGATGTCCTGCCAGCGGATGCGGCCCCCGCCATCAATCAGGAACGTCCCGTGCAGCGGCTGGTTCTCGAAGTCGTCGTGCGCGCGGAAGGCCTTGAAAGTCCTGAGGCTCTCGTCGGAGAGCAGCGGGATGGGGAAGCCGCCGTTGTATTTCGCCTTCTCCACCGTGAACTTCAGGCCCTCGACGGTGTCCGTGCTCACGGCCACGAGGGCGATGCCGGCCTGCTTGAACGCCTCGGCTTCGGGCGCGAAGGCGATGAGCTGCTCGATGCAGTGCGCGCAGCCCGCGCCAAGGTAGAAAATGACGATCACCGGCCTGCCCTTGAATTGGCGGAGCGTGGTTTTTTTCCCGTCACCATCGGGCAGGGAAAAGTCCGGTGCGGCGGACGGCTGCCAGCGGAACGGCCCGAGCGACGCGAGGCTCGGGCGTTTGCCAAAATCCGACGGGCGCGTCAGCGGCGGACGCCAGTCGGCGGCGAGCTTCAAGTCCTTCGCCACGGGCGCGAGGCGGCGAAACGCGGGCGCAGTGATGTCGGCCTCGGCACCCAACTCGCGGAGCTTGAAGAAGGCGTCGAAAGCTTCGCGGTAGTGGCCGTTCTGGTAGGCGAGGTCCACGTAGTTTGCGAGCGGCTGCACCTGTTTTTCGGCGGACTTCATGGCTTCCTGCGCGAGTTGCTCGGCCCGGGCTTTCTCCCCGGCGGCGAAGTGCAGGCGGGCAAGGCGCTCTTTGGGGAGGTCTTTCAGCTTGGCGACCTGCTCCTTCGCAACGGTGAACCGGCCTTCCTTCAACGCGACGAGCACGCGGAGCTCGGCGATGGCGGCGGCGATGGCGTTGGTGTTGCTGGTGGCAAGGATGGCGGAGCCGCGCTCGTAGCCGCTGGCGGGGGCGCTCTTCTTCGTGGCTGAAGCGGGGGCGGATTTGGGCGCGGCCGGCGAGTTGGCAGGAGCGCGGACGCCTACGTCCGCGACCGCGTTCGTGCGTTGAGTCGGGGCTGCGGACGTGGGCGTCCGCGCTCCAGTCGGAGGGGCGTTCGTCGAGGGCTTAATCGCCACCTTCTTCGCGAGGGCTTCGAGTGCGGCGATTTGATTTTGGCCGGCGGTGATGTCGCCGGTGTTCAGCGATGCGAGGCCGAGCGCGTGGAAGCGGCGGGCTTCGTGATCGTTGTTGTCCGTGGGCTGGAGGTAGGACGATCCGCCGAGCGCCAGCAGTTCCTCCCACAGCTCGTAGCGCACGAGGGTTTCAAGCAGGCGCTGGTAGCCGTAGTTCGAGCTGCCTTTCGTCAGGGTGTTGAACTTCGGATGGCGCGGCAGTTCGATCATGTTCTTCGCCAGGTCCACGGCGCGACGTGCGGCACCGATGTGGTTCAGGTCCCGGATGAGCCACTCGTTGTTGTGCGCGAAGTTGTGGATCTGGTCGGGCAGCACGCGGTTGCCCATCATGTAGGCGTGGTCCACGCGGGCGCTGGCCTCCTGCTGCCAGGCGGCGTCCGAGTAACGCTTCAGCGCCGAGTAGGTGTGGCCGCTCATGTGCCACATGTGGGCGATGCCGGGGGCGGACGCGCCGCAGTTCGCGGCGGAGCGGAGCGCGTTGGTCGCGCGCCGGCCCTCGTCCCAGAGATGGATGCGGTAGTGGTTCGCGGGATGGAGCGGGTTCGCGGCGAGGATGGGCTCAAGGAGCGAATCCACGTTCTGCTTGTCACCGTAGGGGACGTCCTCGCTGCTGTCCTGCCAGAGCCGCACGGCGAGCATGGCCTTGGCTTCGAGGTCGTCGGGGTAGTCCTTCACGATCTGCTGGAGCGCCTTCTGGTAGTCTTTCCGGCGCGTCTTCAGGTCCTTTTTCT
>JBAYGL010000378.1:0-5564 GCA_041666725.1 Limisphaerales bacterium | reverse complement strand
CGGCGAGTTCCGGCTCGGTCATCTCGATCCACCAGCCGCAGCGCTGTTCCGTGAGCCCGCTCCACGGTGCGCCGTGCGTGGTCAGCGCGGGACAACCGTTCGCCAGCGCCTCGGCGACGGAGATGCCGAAGTTCTCGGAATACGTCGGGAGAACAAACAGCTCCGCGCCGGCCCACGCCGAGTCTTTCAGCTCGCCGGCCAGCATTCCGGTGAGCGTGACGCGCGCGGACAATTGAAGCTCGTTCACCACCGTGCGCACGGTGGCGCTGTAGCCATCGAGGTCGGGACCGGCGAGCACGAGGTGCCAGTCGGGAAACTGCGCTTGGAGCCGCTGCCAGACGCGGAGCAGTTCAAGGACGCCTTTCTTCGGATGGAGACGGGAGAGGAACAGCAGCCAACGTCGGCCTACCAGTTCAGGAAACTGGCGTTCCAGCAGCGCGCGTTCACCTGCGCCGCCGGTTTCCGGGATTTCAATGCCGTTGGGGATGACCGCGATGGGCTGGCGAAAACCCAGTGCCCGGATTGAGGCCGCCTCCTCATGACTCGTGGCGTGGAAGAGCGCCGCGCGCGCAAGGTTGGCCTTTTCAAACGCGTGCCAGACCAGCCACTTCTTCCAGCGGCTCCGGCCCAGGGACCAGGATTCCACCATGCCGCGCGGGGAGATGACCAGCGGCACGCCTGCGGCTCCGGCCGCCTGGCGGGCGTAGAGATTCGGAAACATCCAGAGGCCGTGATTATGCAGGACATCAAGTCCTCCCTGCGCGATCCCCAGGAGGGCCCGGCGAAACGCCGGACTCCATCCGCGCGCAAGCCGGTTGAGCCCCGTGGTGGGCAGGCTGGTCACTGCCACGCCGGACACCGGCGTCTGCGGACCGTGCTCCGGGTAGTCCAACGTCGCCAGCCGGGAATCGACTCCACGGGCCGCGAGCGCGCCGGCGAGGCGCGGCACGGAAACCGCCGGGCCGCCGACTTCACGGTTGATCGAGGCGACGACATGGCAGACACGCATGGGATGGAACGGTGTTCAGCGCAGGCCCAGGCGGGTGAGACATTGCTCCAGCGCGTGAACGCACCAGCATTGATACCAGGTGCGCAGCGGCACGGGGGAAGTGTCCTTGAGGCGCTGAAAGACGCCGCCCCACTCGGCGGCGATCCATTGCTCGAAGGGGAAGACGAAGCCTCGTTTGGGCGCCTGGGCCACCCAGCCCGGGATTTCCGGGACGGCCCGGAGCAACAGGGCTTTGCCGGGAGCCAGCCGGGTGACGGCGGGAATCTGCCGCAGCACCTCGAACAGCTTGCGGTCCACGAACGGCACGCGCAGTTCCAATCCGGAGGCCATGCTCATGACGTCGCTGTCACGCAAAAGCTGGTTCCGCATGTAGCGGGTGAGTTCCAGATAGCTCACGGTGTCCTCGAGGCTCGGCTGGCGCGGCACAACGAAATGGCGGGACTCGTCCTGATTGGGCTCGCCACTTCCACCCAGAAAATGATGAACAAGCTGCGTGGCCTCGGCCGGCGTGAAGATGCCGCGTCCACACCAGTAGGCCCCCGCCTCACTGGGACGGTCAGTCAGGTAGTGGCCCAGGCGGTTCATGCGCGGCGAGATGGCCAGGGCTTCGAGCGCGCGTCCGACCAGGACGGGTGCGAATGGAACCAGGCTGGCCCTCCGGCCCGCCCGCACCAGCCTGGGGACAAGCTGGAAAGATCCATAGCCCCCAAACAGCTCATCCCCGCCCAATCCGGACAGCACCACCTTCAATCCACGGTCACGGGCAAAACGGGAGACGCAATAGGTGTTGAACCCGTCAATGCTGGGCTGGTCTGAAGCCTGGAGGAAATCCGCCAGCAGGGCGCGTCCGGTGGGGGCGTCCATCTTCCATTCATGGTGACGGGTGCCCAGATGCTGCGCGGTGCGGGCCGCCGCGCCACCTTCGCTCAAGGCCGGGTCGTCAAAGCTGATGCAAAACGTCTGAATCTCCCCCGCCCGTGCCTTTTTCGCCAAGGCGGCCAGCGCGGTTGAGTCCGCGCCGCCGCTCAAAAAAATGCCCACCGGCACATCGCTCACAAGGTGCCTTTGCACACTTTCGACCAATGCCGCCCGGGTGGCGGACACCGCGTTTTCGTCCGTGATGCCTTCACCGAGGATCTGCGGCTCCCAATATCGGCGCAGCTGCAACTCCCCGTTGCTCCACCTGGCGTAATGCCCGGCGGGCAGGCAGTGGATGTCCTCCACGATCGTCAGCGGCGCCTGCACCGTGCCGAAGAGCCAGTAGCTGAAGACCGCCTCCCGGCACGGCCGGCGGGGCATCAGACCCGATGCGAGCAGCGCCCGGACCTCGGAAGCAAACGCCAGCGTCCCCCCTGCGGCGTGATAATAGAACGGCTTGATCCCAAAGGGATCGCGGGCCAGAAATGCGGTGCGCTCGAACTCGTCCCAGATGCAGAAGGCGAACATGCCCTCCAGTTCATGCACGCAGGCGGGCCCGTGCCGCCGATACATTGCGAGGATGACCTCCGTGTCCGAGCGCGATTCGAACCGTTCGCCCGCCGCCTCCAGTTCCTGGCGCAGGGCCGCGTGATTGTAAATTTCCCCGTTGAAGACGATGACGTGCCGTCCATCCCGGGAGAGCATCGGCTGGTGTCCTGCAGCAGTCAGATCCAAGATGGCCAGCCGGGTGTGGGCCAGCGCCGCGCCGTTGACGGGTGAGAGGTATGTGCCGGTGTCGTCCGGACCACGGTTCCTCAAGGCGAGCCTCATCCGCTCAAGACCGGCCGTCAGCTCAGATGCCGGAAGCTGACCGCCGATGATGCCTGCTATGCCGCACATGAGTGAAATCAGCCGACGGAAGCGGGCGTGAAACCCATATCACGCAAAAGCCCTCCGAGCAGCTCGACGAATCTGGGATAGCCGTAGGCCTCGATGACCCGGCGACGTAATTCAGCCGGCTGTTGCAAAATGGCCAGGGGATGCCGGCGCGTCAGGATCAGATCGAGTTCCCGTGTGATGGCGGGCACGTCATCCGGGTCCACCAGTGCGCCGAGCTGCCCTCCGAGAACGGCATCCACGGAACCGTCCTTGTTGCCGGCCAGCACCGGCTTGCCACAGGCCAGCGCCTCAAGGAAGACAATGCCGAAGCCCTCCCCCTTGCTGGGCATCGCAAAGACGTCGCAAAGATTGTAGTGGTCCTCCAGCTCATGGTCGGGGATGAATCCGGCCATGATAAGGTGTTCCGCCACGCCGAGGTCGCGGGCCAGACGCTCGATCCGTTGACGATCCTGTCCCTGCCCGCCCAGCAGGTAGCGGACGCGCGGCAGGCGCAGGCGCAACTCCACCAGCGAGTGAAGGATTTGATCATAGCCCTTGTAGCGTTCCTGTCCGGCCAGCCGCGAGATGGTCAGGATGACGGGCTGATCGGGAGCCAGGCCGTAGCGACGGAGCAAATGGGGCGGCTTGGGCTGGGGCATGAAGCTTTCAGGCGAAAAGCAGCACGGCAGCAAACCGACCGTTTGCGGGGCCGCGCCAAGCTGGCCGGCGAGCCTTTCGCGGGTGAACTGGCTGATGGCCCAAAGTTGGCGCGCCGACCGCAGGGCGTGGCGTCGTGCCGCCGTCTTGATGTCCCACGCCTCGATCCCATAGGCGATGGCCACATACGGCACGGCGGCCAGCTGGCGCAGCAGCAGTGCAGGCGGGAGGAAGTTCAAATGAGCGCACACCAGCAGATCCGGCTTCTGCGCCAGCGCGCGGGCGGTGATCCACGAAGAATACAAGAGCGTCCGAAACGGCTCGGGCCACCAGCCGGCGCAGTGGAAGACCGACCGTCCGGGCCTGCGTCTGAGGCTGGGATAAGAAACGTCGTTCTTGGAAAAGATTTCAACCTGCGCATCCGGCAGGCAGTCCTCCAGCCCGCGGATGAAGAACTGGGAAAACATCTGGATGCCCCCGTGGCTGGACTGGTAGTCGGGTATCCAGACATGAACACGACTGCTGTTGGGGCGGATCCCTGTCATGCACGTTCGGCCTGGCAAGTTCCCTACTCGGCCCTCGGGGGGGCGACCGCTGTCTGGAGATCGCCCGCGCTGCGGAAGGCCGGCGGGGTTTCACGAAGCAATGGCCGGCGGCTGAAGAGGTAGAGTGTAATGATGCCGGTCAGGGCCGTCTGGTAGTAAGTCATCATGACAGTTCCGGCAAGCTGCTCAACATTTACAGTGTTGCCGACCAATATCATGCCGAAGAGAAACCCGACTGTATCGACGTCCCGGCCATGGGCCACCCGAACTCCAACATGGAACAAACATCCCCAGAGCACTCCAACCATCGCCACGATCTGCCACCCTCCATTGGCCCACGCTTCGCCAATCTGGCCGATTGAAATGTTGGTTGATTGCATGGACTCGACAGATTGGTGAATTCCGTATCGGAAGCCCAGCTCACTCATGATGAGGTTCAGGTCCGGGCGGTCCGGCCAGAGAATGCGTGGGATGAACAGTTGTAAACTGTCCCAGTATGTCTGCCCGTTGAGAAAGGGAAGCGGAGACGGAGTCTGTGAGATGATGCTGATATAGACCTGGGTCAGGTTTGCCCGCTCAATCGCCGAGATGCCTGAATTTTCGCGGCTTTCACCTGACATGCTGAACTGCTGCCAGGATTTCTGCAGCCAGAAGGAATACACTTCGACGAGGTCATTTGTCGGCTCCCCCATCAGCCAATATCTGATTCGCATTTCTCCCTTGCCATAGTTCAGGAAGGACAGGAAGGCAACGAAGGCGACCAGGGTGAACACCGGCAGTTTGCGAGCTCCAATGGTGTATGCGAAAAAGGCGTTCCCGACAAACACCGCGCCTGTCCCCAGATAGCCGCTGGCGAAACTGACCAGTGTGATCGCCCCGACAATGGCCACAAACAGGCATGTTTGGATTCTCGTCAGCCGTCCCTCTCCAGCCAGCCGCCCCAGCACAAACACCCCGAGCAGTCCGCAGACTCCGGCGAACGCGCGGACATATGGCAGCGCGGACCCCGGGATGTAATTCCAAATCAAACCGAACTGGAACAAGGCTTGATAGCCCAGGGCGACACCCAGCATGGCCCAGGAAAGTCCTTGATTCTGCACAAAGGGCACCCGGTTCGACCAGATGCGCCATCCGGAAGTTCTCCGGCTCCGCAATTGCTGCAACAGCGAGAAATAGGCAAGCTGTCCACAGGCAAGGTAGAGGCAGACCGCCCCCAGGGCGGTTGTGCGCACGTATTCGCTCGCTTCCAGAAACTCGCCGTCGGCCTTGCCGGCTGGAATCCAGTAATAGATGAGATGGATGAGACTGTATGTTTCAAACAAGGGCAGGTGGCGCATCCCGGAGAAAACCCATGCCGCGGCGGGCCAGAGACAAAGCACCAGCAGCAGAGCACCCAGCGTGGCCGTGAGCCCGTCCGTGCTGAAAAGTTTCGAGCGCGCCATCAAGATGGCGGTGCCAATGAAAACGCCCAGCAAATACTTGCCCTGTTTCATGAATCGAGAACCGCGCGCAAAACTGTCATCAAGGTGCCTTCCGTTTCCGTGACATCAAACCGG
>JBAYGL010000377.1:0-5572 GCA_041666725.1 Limisphaerales bacterium | reverse complement strand
CCCAGCACGAGCAGTTCTAGGCAGTTGTCGAACATCGCCGAGTCGGAGCCGGTCGGGTTGATGATGGGGAATATCTTCTTGATGTCCTTGCCGAAGGCATCGCTCTCGAACATGGACTGGCGGGCGTGCATCCAGTTGATGTTGCCGCGCAGCGTGTTGATCTCGCCGTTGTGGGCGATGTAGCGATACGGATGCGACCTCTCCCAGCTCGGGAAGGTGTTCGTGGAAAACCGGGAGTGGACGAGCGCCAGCGCCGAGTCCATGTCCGGATCGCGCAGCTCGGGGTAATACTGGTCCACCTGCGCGGGCATGAGCATGCCCTTGTAGACAATCGTGCGGCAGGAGACGCTCGGCATATACCACTCCTGCGTGCCGCGCACGCCGGAGTTGCGGATCTCGGTCAGCGCGCGCTTGCGGATGACGTAGAGCTTCCGTTCGAAGGCGAGTTCATCCTTCGCCTTGCGGACGTTCCGCTCGATGAAGCACTGGCGGATGAACGGCTCCGTCGCCACCGCCGTGGGTCCGAGCGTGGAATTGTCGGTCGGCACCGTGCGCCAGCCGAGCACCGAGTGGCCCTCCTCACGCACGACGCGCTCAAACGTGCGTTCGCAGTGGTGACGGTCCTCCTGGTCCTTCGGCATGTAGATCATCGCCACGCCGTAGCGGCCGGGGGCCGGGAGGGTGAAGCCGTTTTCCTTCGCCACCTTCGTGAAGAACTTGTGCGGAAGCTGGATGAGAATGCCGGCACCGTCGCCGGTGTTGGGTTCACAGCCCACGGCGCCGCGATGATCCAGATTGATGAGGATCTGGATGCCCTGCTGGACAACCTCATGGGACTTCCTGCCCTTCATGTTCACCACGAAGCCGACGCCGCAGGCGTCGTGCTCGAACTGCGGGTCGTAAAGTCCCTGCTTGGGCGGCAATCCCTGCCACCGCGCTTGCGTGCTCATTTTATTGTCGTTCATCGTCACTGGCTGGCCGGTTTGTGTCCCGGCTGGAAAGCTTCCCTCGCTGTCAGAAAGGCTGGTTTCAATCTGGTCGCGCCGAAAAAAGCGGCGCGACGGTAACAAACCGCTTCGCGGGCGCAATGGCTTTTTGCGTTTGCCCCTCCGCTCCGCCATCCATCCCGCGACGCGACGACGCCAGGCGGCTCAATCGAGGAGCAAAAGACACCCGGTTCTTCATGCGAGCTTCAATCAAAACCCAAACCGATGTTTGCTATCAAACAACCGGACGCGTGTAAAAAGGATTTGCGACTTATCTGAGGAGGCCGGGGCGCAACGGCAGCTTATCGCCTGAACGGCCGGCCAAAAACCGCCCGTGGCGCGAGCAACGCGGTCGCGGGGATCAGTCGCCGCCCCACCACATCCAGCCGGCTTTCCGTCGCACAAGCAGTCGCCCCGGCGAAGATTGAACTTTGCCCATCCCCGCCAGCTCCCTATAAGAAACCCATGCTGCCGAAGTTACTCTCCGCGGGCGGGCCGGTTGTGTGGCTCCTGCTGCTCCTCAGCGCGGTCGCCATCGCCGTGTTTATCGAGCGGGTGCTGCACTTTCACCGCGCGCAGATCAACTCCGCGGAGTTCCTCGCCGGCGTCCGCACCGTGCTCAAGCGCGACAATGTCGTCGAGGCGCTCTCGATCTGCGACGCCACGCCCGGGCCGGTCGCGCGCCTTGTGAAAAACGCCATCCTCAGCCGCGAGCGCGGGCGCGAGGGCGTGCGCGAGGCGCTGGAAGACACCGGTCTGCAGGAAGTGCCGCGTCTGGAGGAAAAACTCAACCTCATCGCGACCATCGCCCAGATCGCGCCCTTGATCGGTCTCCTCGGCACCTCCCTGGGCTTCATCAAGATGTTTGGCGTGATGGAGAAGGAAGGCCAGTTCGCCCACGCCGCGCTGCTCACCGGCGGAGTCTGGCAGGCGCTCGTCTGCACCGCCATGGGACTCGCCGTCGCCATCCCCTGCTATGTGGGCTACAACTACCTCGTCAGCCGCGTGAACCAGATCGTCCTCGACATGGAAAAGTCGTCGAACGAAATCCTGAACCTCGTCACTGGCGAAAACGGGAGGAAGGGATGAGTGCCCCGGGGAGCAGGATTAGGATCAGGATTACGAGCAGGAGTTTCGCTCCGAACGCGCGTCTTGATCCTGCTCCGCTTCCTTTCCCCCCATGAGATTCCCCCGTCACGCCCGCATCTTCAAAGGCAGGCTCGACGCCGCGCCGTTCGCGGGCGTGTTCTTTCTCGTCCTGATTTTCATCACCTTCAATTCGCAGCTTGTCTTCACCCCCGGCGTGCGGATCGAACTGCCTCAAGCCGACGGACGCCTGCCCGGCACAACGAACCCGACCATTGCCGTGGCGGTGGACCGCAGCGGCCAGTTCTATTTTGAAAACCAGGTCATCGCCGAGGCTGAATTGAAACAGCGTTTCCGCGCCGCCGCGGAGAGGGCGAAGGGCCACAGGGCGCAACTCACCCTCGTCGTTCTCGCCGACAAGCTCACGCCCAACGAAGTGCTCTTCCATCTCGGCGAAATCGCCCGCGATTCCGGGATCAACGAGCTGTTGCAGGCAACGCGTCCGCGCTCCACTCCGCCCGCGCCTCCCCCTCCGCCATGAACGGCAGCGCCCAGGAAATCCCGCCGTGGTCCCGCCAGCGCTGGGGCGGTGCCGTGCTGATTGTCTTTGCCCTCCATCTGGCCGCGCTGTTTCTCGTTTCCTCACGACAGGAAAAAATCCAGGGTCAACCGCAGCCGCCCGCGACCGTCCACTGGCTGACTTCAGCCGACAGCTCGCTCCGGACCCTCGACTCCCTCCTGCTCAACGACCCGACCCTGCTCGCCGTGGCCAGCCAGCACGGTTTCTCCGGAGCGGCGTGGCTTCGTCCACAGTCGCCGGAATATCGCGTCAGTGAGTGGGCCGACACTGCGGGGCATCATCTCGCCCAACCAACCAAATCCCTTGGAGTCGCCTTTCAGCAGATTGTCTCGGGGACCAATCCATCAATCTTCGACCCCGCCCTCAAACCCGCCGTCCCGGCACCGCCCATGGCAGTCGCCCAGCCGGCCCTGCGCACCGCCTCCCGCCTTCGGATCGAGGGGGCGGTCAGCAGCCGGAAACTCGTCGAACAGCCGGCCCTGCGCTCGTGGCCTTTCGACGATGTGCTCGCCGATTCACGAATCCAGATTCTGGCAAGCGACGAAGGAATCGTCTTTTCCCCGCGTCTGGTCAGCAACGGAACCGCGAAAAGCGTCATGCAGCGCACCGCTGACCAGCACGCACTTGCCTTGTCGCGCTCCCTTCGATTTGAGTCCTCTGGAAAATCCGGCGGCAACCGCCCTCCCTCGCTCACCGAGGGGACGCTCGTGTTTCAGTGGCACACGGCCGAGGCACCCGCCCTTCCGGCGAAGTAGTCATGGACGGAATCATCTTCGCCTACGTGACGCTCCTGCTTGGAGCCGTCGCCGCGATTGCCGTGGTTTACGAACGCCGGCGACGAAGCTTCAACCCGGGCCCGAGCGAGGACCACCTCTTCCGCTGCCGCAAGTGCGGCTATGTTTACACGGATGATCCGGATGTGGAACTGTCCCGCTGTCCCCAATGCGGCACTTCAAACGAAGTGGTGAATTTCTAGGCCTCCGGCAGACTCCTCACCGCAGCTGCGTCACCCCGTGGCCCGCCCGATTCTCAGACATGCTCTCAAGCCGTCTTTGACAATTTGCCGCGCTTCGCAAACATTGCGTCACTTTTTCCGGGCAGCCGGAGGCCGATGCAACCCACCGTCACCACAACCGAAGAGCCGAAACAAGTCTGCGACCTTTGCGGAAGCGGGCGTTACCAGGTGTTTGCCACCCGCGGACGCGGCGGCTCGAAACTCACCACCGTCATCTGCGAGGACTGCGGGCTGGTTTACACCAACCCCCGCCCGAACGCGCGGGAGAACGCCGACTTCTACCACAGGAACTACTGGGGCGCTTACAAGAACCAGTCCATGCCGGACGAGCGGTTCTTCCAGCGCCGGCTGCCGAAGATCCGCCCGATCCTCACGCAGCTCCGGCCCTACCTGAAGCCCGGCGTCCGCGTGCTGGAGATCGGTTGCAGCGTGGGCGCGCTGCTCTGGAGCATGAAGGAGGTCGTCGGCTCCACGGGACAGTTTACCGGCATTGAACCGCACGAGGGCCACGCGCAGTTCGCGCGCGAAAAGAAGGGGCTGGATGTCCACAACGGCCTGCTGGAGGAAATCTCGCACAAGCTCAAGCCCGCAAGCTTCGACCTCGTGGTGATGAACCACGTCCTCGAACACACGATCAGCCCCTCGGCCACGCTGGGCACCATCAAGAAACTGCTCAAGCCGCGCGGACTGTATGTCGTCGAGGTGCCCAACGTCGAGGCCCCCGGCTCGCGGCTCTCGCACTTCTTCCACCTCGCGCACCACTACAGCTTCTCTCCCCGCACGCTTCATCGTCTGGCGCAAAAGATCGGCTTCGCGGTCAAACGCGTGGACTCGCTGGACGGCGACCTGCCCGGCACACGGCTCAATGCAGTCTTCGAAAAGCCCGTTTCCGCCGAGGCGGGCGTCACCGTGCGCTTCATCCGCGATGACCCCAATGAACGCGCCGAAGCCCTGCGGCGCTACGAGCGCTGGTATTGGCTGACGGCGGCGAGCTTCCGGAAGAAAATCACCCACTGGCAGCGCCAGCGGATGTGATGGAGCGCCGAGCATTGCTCGGCCCATGCGCCGGAGTGCCCGTCCTGCCGGGCCATGCTCGGCGCTCCCGTCGAGTGTATGCTTACTTTCCGCCCTGCCCGCCTCATTCCGGCGGCACGGACAATAAACTTTCAAACAAATCCGCTCCGCCACCATCATACTGACATGCGAAACGGGATTCTTGCGCTGACGTGTTGCTGCCTGTTCGCCCTGGCCGTCCCCCGCGCCGGGGCGGCGGCCACGAAGATTGAGCTGCTGCTGGACAAGGACTCCGTCCGGCCCGGCGAACCCGTCCTGGCCGGGCTGCGCATGACGATGGCCCCGAACTGGCACACCTACTGGCGCAACGGCGGCGATGTCGGCTTCCCGACGAAGATCACACTGGATCTGCCGAACGGAATGACCACCGGCGAAATCCAGTGGCCCGTGCCGCACAAATATTTCACCAACACCCTGACCAGCTATGAATACGCAACGGAAGCGGTGCTGTTCATTCCATTGAAAATCGCGGCAGGCACTCCGGCAGGCAGCTACGAAGTGACGGCGAAGGCCTCCTGGCTCGAATGCGAAACCGGCAGCTCCTGCGTGCCGGCCAAGGGCAGCGCGAAGGCCACCTTGCTCATCGGTGCGGAAACCAGGCCCTCCGCCGCGGCCCCGCTCCTCGCCGCCGCACAGAAACTCCTTCCCACCACGAAGTCCGGCCTCGTCGCGGGCGCCGCGTGGGAAAAGCCCGCCGCCGGCGACACCCGCCCGCTGCTCATCGAGTGGAGCGCCACCGCGAGGCAGCCCGACTTCTTCCCTTACAGCGCGGAGAACTTCGAGGTCGTCGGGCCGACGGAAATCCTGCGCAACGCGGACGGCAAAATCCTG
>JBAYGL010000376.1:0-5581 GCA_041666725.1 Limisphaerales bacterium | reverse complement strand
GCGGCCAGCGATAACCACAACAAGGCTGTCGACTACACGTGGGATGAGGACGAGCGCGCCCTTGCCGGCGACGACGCCATTATCATCTTCGAGATCTGCACCGCCGACAACAGCGCGCCGCCGAGGCGCCTGGATCCCGTGCGCTTCGTCATGGGCGTCACCATCGCACACCTCAAGACGCACCTCGAGGACATGCATCACATCCCCTACACGGCGCAGCAGATGTTCCTCGGCGAGCAGTTGCTGATCGATCGGTTCCGCCGCCCATTTGGCCCAGTTGCGGATGTTGTCCGGGTTCGCGCTGCCGCTGACGGTCGTGGCGATGTCGGGATTCGCGAGGCTGAACTGAAGCGCGAGCTTGGCGATGTCCACGCCCCGGCTGGCGCAATGCGCGGCGGCGGCGCGGGCGGCGGCCTTGACGGACTCGGGCTCCTTGAGCCACGCGGGCAGCGGCGCGTTGGTGAGCAGCCGCGCGCTGAACGGGCCGGCGCTCATCACACCCACGCCATTCGCCTTCAGATACGGCACGATCTCGTCGGCGAAGCGCGTGTTCTGAAGCGTGTATTGGTTGTAGGAAAGCACACAGTCCACGGCGGCCTGATCGCAGATGAACTTGAAGATCTTCATCGGATAACCGCTGAAGCCTATGAAGCGCACCTTGCCGGACTGCTGAATCTTCCGCAGCGCGGGAATCGTTTCATCCACGATCTGCTGCATCGGCACGAACTCGATGTCATGGCAGAGCACGATGTCGAGATGGTCGGTGCCAAGGCGGTGCAGGCTCACGTCCACGCTCTCGGCCACGCGTTTGGCGCTGAAGTCAAAGTGCGCGAGGTCGTAGCGACCCAGCTTCGTGCAGAGCGTATAGCTGTCGCGCGGCACGCCCTTGAGCGCGATGCCGAGCAGCACCTCGCTCATGCCGCGTCCGTAGAACGGCGAGGTGTCGATGAAGTTCAGCCCGCAATCCAGCGCCACGCGGACGCTGGCGAGCGCCTCGTCGAGCTTCACGCTGCGGAACTCCGCGCCGAGGGAGGACGCGCCGAAGCTGAGGATGGGGAGTTGCAGGCCGGTTTTACCGAGCGGGCGGGTTTTCATCGTTCTGTAATCCGTGTTCAGTGGGAGGCGGCCTTTCGCGCCACTCGCTTCGCAAAACCCTCGACCGAGATGACGGCGCGCTTGTGCAGGCCGCGGGCGATCACCTCGTCCGCGTCATGCACCTCGAACTGAAAATCCACCGTGCGCGCCTCGGTGGCGATGACGCGGGTCGTGATGGTCACGGGCTGGCCCGCCGGCGTGGGGGCGAGGTGGCGGATTTCAATCTCCGCGCCGACGGTCCTCTCGTTCTCGTTCAGGAAGGGATAGAGCGACTCGCGCGCCGTGCGCTCGATGAGCGCCACGAGGCGCGGCGTGCTCAGGACGGCCGGCATTCCGCCGGTCGCGAAGTCAATGACGTGTTCCTGTCCGACGACGAACTTCAGCTCGCCGACGGTGCCGATTTTGGGACGGGTTTTCATGCTGTTGCAGCCACAGATGGGCACAGATGAAACGCAGATGGGGGAAAAGCCGGTTCCATGTTCAATCTGTGTTTCATCTGTGGTTCAAAATCAGTTCGTCCGGCAGCCCAGCGTGAGCAGCACGTTCGCCCAGAGCGCCTGGTCGCCGGTCTGGATGGTGAGCACATGGTCGGGCGATTCGACGTGCTCGTAGAAATCCCATTTCGAGATGGGCTCGATGGGCGCGGTCACTCCGGCTTCCTTCGCGATGGCGCGGAACTCGGCCCACGCGGGCGGCTCGCCGAACTTGGCGTAGGCGTCGTCCGCCGGGATGCCCATCGTGTTCACGAAGTCCACCGGCACCGCGCTCAACACGGCGCGGAGCACCTGGGCGACGGTCACGCAGCCGGGCGCGAGGTTCAGGCAGACCAGTTCGGCGTTCGGCCCTTTCTTCGTCGAGGCGGGGTAGTTGCCATCGGCGATGAGAATCTTCGCGTGATGTCCGGCCTGCGCGCAGACGCGGAGGATGTCGGGGTGGAGGAGCTGAGTTTTGAGCATGGCTAGGTATGAACAGCGGAGGCGCGAAGATGCGAAGCAACTGGCGTTCGGCTTTGCGACTTCGCGACTTCGCTGTGGGAAATCATCGCGTGCATTTCTTGAAGGCTGTCATCGTCTGTGCCGCCGCCGTTTCCGCGTCGGGCAGCGGGAGGATTTCCGCCGAGAGGTAGCCAGCGAAGCCGATGTCCCGCAACGCGGCGGCGACGGGTGCAATGTCCGTGTGGCCGAGGCCGATGGCGCGGCGGTTCGAGTCCGCGAAGTGGACATGGCCCACCAGCGGCCCCGTCTGCCGCAGCGACTCGGCGAGGTTCTGCTCCTCGATATTCATGTGATAGAGGTCGCAGAGCAGCTTCACGTTCTTCAGCCCGTGCTGCGTGACGAACCCGACCGCATCGGCGTTGCGGTTGAACATGTTTGTCTCATAACGGTTCAGGGGCTCGTAGAGGAGCACCTGCTGGTGCGCGGCGGCGCGCTCGCTCAAGGCCGTGAGTTCCTCCGCCAGCCACGCCAGCGCCTGCTCGCGCGACACCGCTCCCTCCCAGCGGCCCTGCATCGAGCCGATGATGGCGGGCGCGCCGAGGTAGCCGGCGAGGTTGATGATGCCGAAGATGAACTCGCGGGCCTTCGCGCGCACGGCGGGGTCGGGATCGGTGAGGCGGAGCTTGTGCTTCACCCAGCCCGCGCCCGTGCCCACGGCGGCGACCTTGAGCGAATGCTTCTCCATGAGTCCGCGCGCCGTGCCGACGGACACCGCGTTGGCAGCCGAGGGGAAAATCTCGACCGCATCGAAGCCATGCCGCGCGGCGGCGGCGAACCCGGCAGCGAGGTCGTCCCAATACACGAACGGCCCGCCGCGCGCTTCGGGAACGAGGGAGATGGTGATGGCGGATTTCATGAAGTTTTCAGTAATCAGTTTTCAGTCTTCAGTCACGCCTCTTGGCTCCACTCCAGTGTAGGAGGCAGATCGAAGCCGGCGTATTCGACATGGAGCACCCGGCGGTGGCGGGCCGAGTGGGACCGACTCGAACTGTGCAGCAGCAACGGGCGCATCAACAGCACATCGCCGGCTCTGGCTTCGCACAGGACCTCGTGCGCCTGCGTCCGAAGTTGGGAAACAGCCGGTGCGTTGAGCCGGCCTGACAGGTGCGTCACAGGAAGCACGCGCAAAGCACCATTGTCCGCGTCGCTATCGTCCAGATGCACTCGAACGGCAACCATCTGCTCCAACAACTCCGTCGGCGGTTGCACATGGTGGACACCCTCCTTGACGCTCCACGGTCCCCATCCCGGCACGTCACGCCGTTGACGCACGGCGACCGTCAGGTCTTGGTGCCATGGGACCAGCCAGTTCGCTTCCGGCGATTTGTCGAAATAGATGGCCCGGACTGGCTGTGGCTCCATCAGCAAGTGAGGCCGAACGAGTGCTTTGATCCGCCCCGAGTCGGCGAACTGTTTCACCACGGGGTTCGCCAGCAAACCGCGTCTCCCCGCCCCCCCGACCGTTCCGAGTTGCTCGATGAGTTCCGCGCACTCCAACACAGACAAAACGCCTCCGATCAATTCGAAGCCGTCAACCGCAAGGCTGGCTGTTGTGGCGAGAGTCATGGCATCACCCGACGAAGAGCGGCTTCAGGTGCCGGTCGTAGAGGTTCTCGGTCACGTTCTTGGCGACGATGGCTTCGTTGGCTTTCAGGAGATCGGTGTAGCGAGTGCCGGCCTTGGCCGCGAGTTTGAAGGAAACATGGAGGAGCTGGCGGATGTTGGCGTTGAAACCGGGATGCCCCGGGATGTGCCGGATGGCGCTGGCGAGCTGCGGGCCGGTCCAGGTGTTCACGGTCGCGGCGCTCGGGAGCTTCGCGCGGTCGATGTCGATGACGCTGGCATAAGGGGCGCAGAGTTCGTCCACGTGGGCGAGGGCATAGGCGTAGATTTCCTTCGCGAGAGCGAGGCCGTCGCCGCCGGCCTCGGCGAGGCCGATGAGTTCCTCCAGCCACGTCGTGCCGGCGGTCTTGAGGTGGACGCCCGCGCCGGTGCGTTTCAGCGCGCGGCGGATGATGGGGTAGAGGCTGAATTTGTCGCTGCCGCTGTGGACGCTGAGTTTCAAGTTCGCCGGCAGGCCGTAGCGCGCGACGGCGTGGGCGATGACGGCGAGGTCGTCGTTGAACTCGCGCTCGAACTGCGCGAGGTCGCCGACGTAGTCCACGCCCTTGTTGAACCGGCCCGTGAACTTCGGCGCGATGGTCTGCGCGCGGACCTTCTCGTCGGCGAGCGCGGCGAGGATGATGAGCAGTTCCGGCGGCGTCTGCGGGGCGTCGGTCTCGTCCATCGAGACTTCGGCGATGATGTTCCCCTCGCCCTTTTGCGCGACAATGTGGCGGTAGATTTTCCCCGCGTCCTGCACGGCGAGGAGATACTTGCCGGCGACGCGCTCGACGTCCGCGCGCGTGGTGGTGAACGGTGCGCCGACGCCCGCGATGCCCACGGTGCCGATCATCTCCGGATGGCGCGCGACGAAGGCGGCGACATCGGCGGCGGCGGCCGGCTTGCCGATGCTGTCGGCGACATCAATGGTGAAAAAGTCGGAGCACGCGAGAAACTTGTCCACGGTTTCGAGGCGGATATGGTCGGCGTCCACATGCCAGCCCCTGCTCCAGCCGAGGGCCTTCACGGCGGCCTGCGCGGCGTCGAAGACACTCTGCGGATGCGAGCCGATGAAGGTGTGTTCGCGGTTGGACTTGTTCCAGACGGGCACGGCGGCGACGCCCTGTGCGGCGGCGAGCTGGAACGCGTGGAGCTGGGCCCTGGCCTGGTGGGCGAAGCGGTCGCCCACGCCGATCGTGAATTTCTCGAGTGTCAGCATGAGGTGATAATGACCAGACGCCGCCCGTTTGGGAATGACAAGAAGTGCGAAGCGACGGGAGCGTTTTCCGCAGCATCATTCACCCGGCCGGCATGCCTTCCCTGGTCGTGTCCAGGAACATCTGGCCCGGGCTCTTGCTATTTGCGCTTCACCCAGATCGGGCTGGACCAGGCTTGGGAAGGATTCCCGTGCTCATCCTTGTCCGCCTGGGTGACCCGGACGTAATAGTAGCCGGCACCTGCGAACGAGCGGTCAACGTGGGTGAAATGAAGGCTGTCCGCCCCGGGTCGCACGGAGTGAAGCGTTGTGCCATCGCGGATGATGACCACCTCTTCGATCCGGTCCGTGCCTTTCACGTCCACCACGATCTGAGGATCTCCTGCGACGACAATGTCCTCCCCCATGACGTGACCGTTTATCTGGAAGCCGAGGATGATCCGGGCGTGTGTGACGGCGTAGTTGCGGCGATGGCGAAACGCGTCGAAAACGGCCGCACGCGTCAAATCTCCGGCCAGGACGGCGGTGCGCGCGGCGGGGGTTCCTTCATGGGTGTCGCTGCCGCCGACGAAACCGGTCCGGCCGCCCCGGTTCAGGAACGCCCGCAGCGTCTGCTCCCCCTTCAACGCATGGTCCGTGCCCTGATAACGCATCAAGTCCGGCAACATCTCGG
>JBAYGL010000375.1:0-5586 GCA_041666725.1 Limisphaerales bacterium | reverse complement strand
GTTCTCAGGGTTTCGCCCGCAGCGCCGCCAGCGGCACGCGGAATTCCACGCGCGCGCCGCTGCCCGGCTGGCTCTCGAAGCGGCATTCGCCGCGCAGTTGCTCCAGCCGCAGCTTCATGTTCGGCAGGCCGTCCGCACCGGCTTCGGTCGTGGGGGCGCCGCCTTGGCCGTTGTCGCGCAGGTTGAGTTCGAGCACTTCCCCACGCACAGCGGCGGTGAAGTTGACTTCCGTGGCGCGAGCGTGCTTGACGATGTTTTGCAGCGCCTCCTTGAAGGCGAGGAACAACTGGTGGCGCGCCTCGGGCGAGACTTTCAATGCGGGCAATTCCGCCGGCAATTCGTGGCGGCAGCGGATGTCGAGCGGCGTGAGATACTCGCGGGCGTGGCGGGCCATGAACTCCAGCAGGCGCTCCAGCGAATCGTTGCCGGGATTCACCTCCCAGACGATCTGGTCCATCGCACGCACGGCGTCGTGGACGCATTCGGAGACTTGGCGGAGCTTCTTTTCGGTGGCGTCCGGCAGCGGGGTGTCGCGGAGGCCAAGCTCGCTGAGGTAGGACAACTGCGTGAGGCGTGCGCCCACGTCGTCGTGCAGGTCGCGGGCGATGCGGGCGCGCTCGCGCTCGACGGCCTGCTCGCGTTCGAGGTGCGCGAGCTGGCGGCGGAGCTTGCGCGTGGCGGCGGCGCGCCACGCCCACGCAGCGAGCAGCGCGAGCAACGCGGAAGCAAGGCTGCGCAGCCAGAGCGTCTGCCACCAATGCGGCTGCACGAGGAGCGCGAGCGTCGCGCCGTCGGCGGACCATTCGCCGTCGTTGTTGCTGGCTTGCACACGCAAGGTGTGGCGGCCCGGCGGGAGGTTTTCCACGACGGCCACGCGCTGCGGGCCGTGGTAAATCCAGTCCTCTTGCAGGTCGTCCACGCGGTAGCGGAAGCTGATCAATTCCGGCGCGACGAAACTCAGTGCGGTGAAGCGCATGCCGATGCGGCCCGCGTGTGGCGGCACGAGCAGTTCGCCGTCGGTGGGGACGACCTTGCCATCGAGCAGCACTTCCTCGACGCGCACGGGGAAGGCGCGGGCGGTGGCGACAGGCGCGCGCAAATCCACGCCGACGAGGCCGAGGCTCGTGGCCACCCACCAGCGGTCGCCGGCGGCCCACGCGGACGGCTGGCTGCGCGCGAGGCAGGTGAAGTCCGCGAGGCCGTCCACGCGACCCGGCACGGAGCAATGCACGCGGCGGGCGCGACCGTCGAGCACGGCGTCCAGTTCCGCGAGCGCCACGCTGAAAACGCCACGGTTCGAGCCGCACCAGAGGCGTCCGCCCGGCCCGAGATGCAGGGCGGCGATGGCTTCATCCCAGAGGCCGTGTTGCAATGTGAGCGTCTGGCAGCGCCCACCTTTGAGGCGAGAGAGACCACCGCCATCGGTGCCCAGCCACAGCGCACCGTCGGGAGCGGGCAGGAGACAGAGGATTTCCCGGCCTGTCAGGCCGTCGGCGCGCGTGAACTCGCGACGCCGCGCGCGGCTCAGGGAGACTAGCCGTCCGTCCACCGTGCCGAGCCACAGCGCGCCGGTGGCGTCGAGCGCGAGCGAGCGGATGTTCGCGTGCTCGGGGCCGCTTGGAAACGGCGTGGCATTGATGCGGCCATCCGCGAGCAGGGCCAGGCCATCCTCTGTGCCGATCCAGAGCCGGCCGCGGTCGTCGCCGAGCAAGGCACGGATGTTCTCGGAAGGCAGGCCGTCGGCGAGACGCCAGCGGCGCGTCACCTTGGTGTCGAAGTGCCACACGCCTTCTCCCCAGGTGCCCACCCACAAACCGCCGTCCGCCGCAGGGTGAAGGCACTTCAACTGAGAGTTAAGCGCAACGCCCTTGGTGAAACGGCCGTTCTCGAACGGTTGCAGCCGGTGGTCTTCTGACAACGCCCACAGCCGGCCCGCCTGATCCGCGCAGATGGATGCCGAGAGGACGAGCTGCGGGGCGAGTCCCGCAGCTTCACCGAGCACGGTGAGCACGCGCGGGCGCAGCCGCCACAAGCCGTCTTCCTGCGTGCCGGCCCAGACGTTGCCCTCGCGGTCCTGCGCGAGGGAGTTGATGCGCTTGTCCGACTCGACGACGCGGTCGAAGCGTCCGGCCCGCAGGCGGAAGAGGCCCGTCCACAACGTGCCCAGCCAGAGTGCGCCGTCGTCGCCTTCGAGAAGCGCCGTGCAGTTCGTCGCCGACACGGGCAGGGGTGCCGTGACGACCGGTTCCGTCGTATCCGTCACGCGCCACAACTGGTTTCCACTCAGCGCCCAGACCCCGCCCGCACGGGCTGGCAGCAGCAGCGTGGGCACACGCAGGTCAGCGGCAAGCACCACGCTGTTCGTCCCGTCGCGCCAGCCCCACTGGCTGCCTTGCCGGAACCACACGCGCTTGTCCGCGCGGTCGGCGCACAACTGAATGGCACCGTCGGTCGCGGGAAACCCCGTCGCCGGTGCCAGGTGCCCGGCACGGAATGCGGACACCTGCCCATTGTTCCAGCCAACGAACAGGTCGCCGTTCTCGTCGGTGCAGAAGGATGCGACATTTCGGCGGGGCCCCCTCGATTGCACCGGCAGGTGAAACTTGCCCTGTTGAAAATAGGCTAGCTGCCCGTAGTAGAGCGCGGTCCAGAGGCGGCCTTGCTGATCCTCGTGCAACAGGCGCATCCGCGCCGCCGCCATGTCCGTGTCCGGCCCCGGGTCCAGCCGCCGGAAGCGCACGCCGTCGAAGCGTGCCAGCCCGCTGTCACCGGCGAGCCAGATGTAACCGTCGCGCGCAGGGAGGACGGACGTGACGGAGTTGTCCGGCAGGCCGCGGTCGGTGTGCCATTTGGTGAGGCTGAACTCCGGCTCGACCGCGTGCCCACTGCTCCGCGCGAGCGCCAGGCAGGCGAGTGCGAAGCAGAGCAGGGGAGCGCAGGGGGACATCGGGCGCGAGAATAGCGATGGAAGGGAGGGAGGGCAATTCTCGGACAAGACCTCTGCGCGGTTCCAAGCCACCGTCGAAGTGTCACGCGGGCTTCGACTCTGGCAAGAGTATTTCCAATCCTTCGCGGGCGGCTTCGACGATCAGCGGGCTCTTTTGAGCGGCGACCAGTTCGCGGGAGTGGCCAACCATGCGGGAGACCTGGGCGTCGTCGTGAGTGGGGTCGTGATGAAAAAGGAAGAGGCGTTTCACGCCTGCGGCCAGGGCCGTGGCGACGGTGTCCTCGTAGCAACTGTGTCCCCAGCCGATGCGGGTCTGATATTCCGTCTTGTCGTATTGGGAGTCGAGGATGAGCACGTCAACGTCGCGCAAAAACTCCGTGAGTTTCCGGGCTTCAGCGTGACAGTAATCGTGGGTTTCCTGGCATTTCCCGCCGCCGGAGCGGGGGTGCAGGCGCATCCGGGCGTAGGATTCGTGATCGGGCATGAAGGCGACGGAGCTGGTGGCGGTGTCGAACCGGTAGCCGACGCAGATGCCCGGGTGGTTTGCGAAAATGGTGCGGACGCGGACGGAGCCGATGGAAAATTCCATTTCGCGCTGTTCCTGAAACCTGATGTTGCTGGGCATCTGGCGCAGGCCGATGGGGAAGTAACTGCTTTCCATCTGCGCAGCGAGCGTGCCTTCGAGCCCCTTGAGGTAGCCCTCGTAGCCCATGATGCAGACATGGTTGCTGGGCATGTAGGCCGGGGCGAAGAAGGGGAAACCCTGGATGTGATCCCAGTGGGTGTGCGTGAGCAGCAGGGTCATGTCAAGGGAGCGTCCCTTGAACTCCCCGGCCAGGTGCTCCCCCAGCCCGCGGATGCCGGAGCCGGCATCCAGAATGATCAGCTGGCCGTTGAGGCGGATCTCAACGCAGGTGGTGTTGCCTCCGTAGAACACGGTCTTCGGCCCCGGCGTGGGTATGGAGCCCCGCACGCCCCAGAACCGGACCAAGTTGCCGGCCGGGAGTTGTGCTGTTGGCACGGGTGCGCCGACGGAGGGGGCGGGACCTTCCTTTGCGGTGTCGTTGTTCTCAAGAAGTCGCAGGAGCTCCTTGGCCGGAATGGGCTTAACCAGATAGTGATCCGCCCCGGACTCGAAGGCGTTCAGGCGGTCGATGGCAAAGTCCCGGTGGGTGGTGATGATGATCTTGAGGCCGGGGAGTTGATCGGCCTTCTCCCGCAACGCACGGCACACCTGAAACCCGTTGCACCGGGGCATCAGCAAGTCGCAGATGACGGCGTCGGGATGATGTTCAAGGGCGGCCTTGATCCCTTCCTCGCCATCTTGGGCCTGCCGAACGGACCAGCCGGCGGCGGTAAGGGCCTTGGAGAGCACCAAACGCACGATGGGATCGTCATCAATCAGCAGGGCGGATTTCATCGTGCCGGGCCAGTTTTCATTCGCCGCCCCAAAAGACAAGCCTTGAGGTAGAGTGGGCAGAGAATAGTTGTAAGAATCCCGGTAATGTGGCAAAGGAGAAGTGAGTCAGGCACTGGACAGCCCATGAGGGCTTCTGCGTTTTGACGAATGGTAAAACTTATTTGAGCGACAAGCATATGTTCTGGAACTGTGGCAAACATCCCGGGCAGGAATTGAACCCCCTCCTTTATCCCTCACGGCGGGATTTCCTGAATCGCGTGGGCACCGGCTTTGGTGCGCTTGCACTGGCGTCGCTGTTCGCCGACGAGGCAAAGGCGCAGTCCGCCGGCGGCCTTCTGGCACCCAAGCAGCCGCACTATCCCGGCACTGCCAAGCGCGTCTGCCACATCTATTTCAGCGGTGCGCAGTCGCAGGTTGACACCTGGGATCCCAAGCCCGAGCTGGGGAAGTCGGAAGGCAAATCCGCCGCCGGAAAGGGTCGTCTCCTGCCGTCCCCGTTTTCATTTTCGAAGTCCGGGAAGAGCGGGCTGGAGATTTCCGAAATCTGGCCCGAGCTGCGCAAGTGTGTGGACGACATGTGCATCATCCGCTCGTGCTGGACGGGCGTGCCGGCGCACGAGGAAGCCACAAAGATCATGACCTGCGGTGACTTCCGCCTGCCGAAGCCCTCCATCGGCTCATGGGTCACCTACGGCCTGGGTTCGGACAACCAGAACCTCCCGGCCTTTATCGCCATGAATCCCGGCGGATTTCCCACCGCCGGCAATTCGAACTGGCAGTCAGCCTTCATGCCCGGCGCGTTTCAGGGGACGTATGTTGACCCGACGAACACCCGGATCGAGCAGATCATCGAGAACATCAAGAGCCAGTTCATCGGCTCCAGCGCCGAGCAGCGCCAGCAGCTCGACCTCCTCAACAAGATCAACGAGATTCACAAGCAGAAGCGTCAGTCTGACGGTCAGCTTGACGCCCGGATCCAGTCGTTCGAGCTGGCTTACCGCATGCAAACCGATGCGACCGAGGCATTCGAACTCGCGAAGGAGCCGGACCACATTCTGAAGCTTTACGGGGCTGATTCGACGGATCGCAACATTGCGACGCAGGCTCGCCAGTTCATCATCGCCCGCCGTCTTCTGGAGCGCGGAGTCAAGTTTGTCCAGTGCTGGAACGGCGGCTGGGACATGCACAACGGCATCGCCACCGCCGCCAGGACGCGTGC
>JBAYGL010000374.1:0-5601 GCA_041666725.1 Limisphaerales bacterium | reverse complement strand
TCTTGGACGCGCTCACGACCGCATGGGCCGGGCGGGCAAGCCATCCCACGACTGAGGATGGCTTTACCCGCCTCCTGTCCACCCTCTTCCTCTACGCGCTGGCCTACGTTCTTCTCGGACTCTTCATCCACCGCCGCTTCCAGCCGCACCGCCCGCCCATCTTCGCCGCGATGACCGCCGTCGCGCTGCCCGCGATCTGGGCCATCGTGCCGAACTTCGTGCTCTTCTTCCTCAACAAGCTCTCGTGGGACGCGCTGCAAGAACGTCAGCTCGGAAACATCTTCAACGTCTTTGCCATGAAGGACCAGGGCTTCATCGTGGACCATCAGCTCTGCGCCCTCGCGATGGCCGCCGTCGGCGTCGTGCTGAACTTGAAGTGGTTCTTCGCCCAACGCGCGGCCTTCCAACCGCTGAACCGTGCAACCACCGCCGTCCCGCCATCGTCGGCTACGGCCACCCCGCCGCCGCTGCCATGAGCTGCGCAGTTCTCAACGCAAGGACGCAAAGGCGCAGCGCGGCGGAGCCGCAACCAAAGCGGCCCGATGACCCGCTTCAACGCAAAGGGCGCAGAGACCGCAGAGAGGCGCGGAGAGGGATGTTTTCCTTCGGCCTCCGCGCAATCTTTGCGTCCTCTGCGTCCTCTGCGTTGAAAAGAATCTTCTCAGCCAGTGACGAAGTTTGGAGACAGCACTGCAGAGACGCAAATGAGAGCGACACCGAAAATCATTCACCCCTTTCATTAGCACCCGGCTTCAGCCGGGTGTCCTGCGCCGAGACGAGCGGGAGCCGTTTCGACGGCTTTCACGTCTCGCGTCCAGCACACACCGAGAGCAAACCGTTGAAACGGTTTGCTTGCTCTTCAGCCCACGACACCCGGCTGAAGCCGGGTGCTAATGAGAAGCCCGCCGCGACATCGCCCGGTTGGAAGTTGAGCGTTGAGTGTTGGACTTTGGATGTTTCCCCCTCTTTGCGTCCCCGCGCCCTTGCGTCCTTGCGTTGAATCCCCATGTCCACCCGCGAGCATCTTCTAGCCGGCGAGGCCCTCGGCCAGCGTTACGCCCTCGCGGTGCCGCAGACTGCGCTGGCTGGCACGACTGGCAGCCAGCTCGGCCGCCGAGCCGGCACCTCGGTTGATTTCCAGGACTACCGCGAATACCAGCCCGGCGACGACCTCCGCACGATTGACTGGAACGTCTTCGCCCGCACCGACCGGCTCACGATCAAGCTGTTCCGGGAAGAGGTGACCCCGCATCTCGACCTCCTTCTCGATACTTCACGCTCGATGGATTTGGAGAACTCGCCGAAATCCGCCGCCACGCTGCGTCTCGCGGCGTTGCTCGGCACGGCGGCGGAGAACGCGCGTTGCACGCACGCCACATGGCTCGCCGGAGACGGCTTTCACCGCGCCGCCAACGACACGATGCTTCCATCCGCGTGGGACGGCCTTGCCTTCACCAGCCGCCGCCCGCTCGACGAAGCCTTCGCCATCCTCCCGCCGCGACTGCGACGCCTTGGCATCCGCGTGCTCGTCAGCGATTTGATGTGGCCGGTGGAACCGCTCGCCATCCTGCGCCGTCTGGCCGACGGGGCCGCCGCCGTCTTCGTCGTGCAACTCCTCGCGCAGGCCGACGCCGAGCCGCCTGAGCACGGCAACATCCAGCTCGTGGATGCCGAGACGGGCGAGGAGCGTGAAATTTTTGTGGATGCCACCGTCGCCGCCCAATACCGCGACGCTCTTGCCCGCCACCGGGAGAGCTGGCACGACGCGTGTCGCCAGACCGGTGCCCGCTTCGTCTCGCTTGTGGCCGAGAAGCTCGACACGTCGTTGCCGGCGCTGGAAGAGGCTCAGCTGCTCATGCCCGCGTGAATGGCCGGAGAAGCCACGCACAATTCCCCGGCGGGAAAGCCATGGAGTGCGGCGAGTTCTCGCCGCTTTCGGCAGGCGACTTGTCGCCGTCGCAAACCCCGCGCGTGGTCTTGCCAAGGAAGGGGCTTCGCTCGCGCCAGCGGCGAGACGCACTTGCCACCGGTCGCGTCTCTGCTGCTGGACGGCGACAAGTCGCCTTGAGAAAGCGGTGACAAGTCACCGCACTCCATAGGGCGTGCGTCGTTCGCGGAAGTCGTAGCTTGGTTCATTTGTTCACCGCCACGTTCCCCGGCTGGCCCGTCTTCGCATCGAAGAATTGCAGCGAGCCGTCCACGCGCCCCACGACGAAGCGCGAGTTGCCGGCGGTGAAGGCCACGGCGGGCGCGAGTTCGGGCTGCGGGTCCAGGTGGCCGCGCTCGACGAGTTTCGCGGGATCCCACCACTTCACCGTGCGGTCCTCGGCGCTGGAGAGCAGCGTCGTGCCGTCGCTGGCGAAGACGATGCGCAGCACGGCACCCTCGTGAGCGAACTTGGATTCGAGCAACTGGTTCGTGCCTTCCACCGCGCCCGCGCTCACGGCGTAGAGGCGGATGCGGTTGTCCAGCCCGCCGGCCACGAGCCGCCGTCCGTCCGGACTGAACGCGACGGTATATTGCTCCTTCGTCGGCTGCGAGAAGGTGTCGAGGCGTCTGCCGGTGGCGACCTCCCAGAGCTTGAGCGTGCGGTCGCCGCTGGCGCTGGCGAGCACCTTGCCGTCGGGCCGGAAGGACAGGCCATAGATCGCGCCGTTGTGGCCGGTGAGCGTGCGGATTTCCGCGCCGATGGCGATGTCCCACAGCTTGATCTTCTGGTCGTAACTGCCGGTGGCCAGCAGCTTGCCGTCGGGCGAAATCGCGACGGCGTAGAGCGCGTCGAAGTGGCCCTCAAACTTCCGCTCCAATTTGCCGTCGGCCACGCGCCAGAGGGCCGCCTGTCCCTGCAGGCCCGGCTCGCCGCCCGCCGCCGCGACCCACCGCCCGTCGGTGGAGAAGGCGACGGAGTTTACGTTGCCGCGAATGCCGGTGAGCGTTTGCCGCACCGCGCCGGACTCGGCATCGCGCAGCTCAACTTCACGGTAGCGCGCAACGGCGATGACGTTCGGCTGCGCGGCGAAGGCGACGGCCTGGATGGATTTCCGGGGCGTGACACGCGGCTCGATCTTCGGCGTGACCAGCTCGCGAACGGTGGCGGTGGTGAGCACGGGTGGCCTGGCACCGCCGTCGATCCATGCCTTCACCAGCGCGAGCTCGGAGGATTCGAGCTTCCGCCGCTTGCCGGGCGGCATGATCTTCACCTTGTCACGGCCTTCGAGGGATTTGACCAGCAGGCTCTCGGCGCTCTTGCCGGGCACCACGGGCACGCCGCCGTCGCCGCCCTTCATCAGCGTGGCGTGGGTTTCGAGGATGAGGTTGTTTTCCGCGTCGGCGGACGCGTGGCATTCGACGCAGTGTTTCTTGAACAGAGCCTGAACCAGCGTGAAGTCCGGCGCGGCGGACGCGGCGGTGGCCGGATGTGAAAACGACCAGAAAACGGCCAGCGTGGCGAAAATTGAAACGGCTCTCATGCGATGCGCGACAAGGCTAAACGTGAACGGGCTCGAAGCTAGCCCAAGCCCCGGGCGACGCGAATGCAAAAAACTCCTTGGGCCATGCAGGATTCTGCCCGTAGTCGCAGGCTTCAGCCTGCGCGTCGGCACGGATGGATTCGCAACCTGAAGGTTGCGACTACGCCAAAATTCCCTTCACCACCTGGCATGGCTCCACGCCGGTGAGGCCAAGATCCAGGCCTGAGATGCGCACGGTGAGGCGTTTGTGATCCAGGCCGAGCTGGTGGAGGATGGTGGCCTGCAAGTCCCGGACGTGGACGGGGTTTTCGACGATATGGAAGCCAAGTTCATCGGTCTGGCCGTAGGTGAGGCCGGGCTTCACCCCGCCGCCGGCCAGCCACATCGAGAATGCCTGCGGGTGATGGTCGCGTCCGAGGCTGCGGCCCAGCGCGGCGTTGGATTCCACCATCGGCGTGCGGCCAAATTCGCCGCCCCAAATGACCAGCGTGTCGTCGAGCAGGCCGCGCTGCTTGAGGTCCATGACGAGCGCGGCGCTCGCCTGGTCGGTGTTCTTGCAGTTGTTGCGGACGTTGCCTTCGACGTTCGAGTGCGCGTCCCAGCCTTCGTTGTAGATGTTGATGAAGCGCACGCCGCGTTCGACCATTCGCCGCGCCAGCAGGCACGAGCGCGCGAAGGACGGCTTGGCCGGGTCGCAGCCGTAGAGGTTGAGCGTGGCCTTGCTTTCCTTGCGCAGGTCCATCAGGTCCGGCGCGCTGGTCTGGAGGCGGAAGGCCATTTCATACGAAGCGACGCGCGTGGCGATTTCCGGGTCGCCGTCGAGCGCGAGGCGGCGTTGGTTCAGGCTGCCGATCAAGTCCAGCGAGTCGCGTTGCAACTGCGCGTCCGCGCCCGGCGGGCTGGAGACGTTGAGAATCGGATCGCCCTGGTTGCGGAAGCGCACGCCGGTGTAAACGCCCGGCAGCATTCCGCTGGACCAGCACGCCGAGCCGCCGCTGATGCCGCTGCCCGTGCTCATCACGACGAACGCCGGCAGATCGCTCGTCTCCGCGCCGAGGCCGTAGAGCACCCACGAGCCCATGCTCGGCCGGCCCGGCTGGCCGAAGCCGGTGTTGAAGAAAATCTGCGCGGGCGCGTGGTTGAACTGATCCGTGCGCATGGACTTCACAATGGCGATGTCGTCCACGATCTTCGCGAGATGCGGCAGTGTCTCGCCGAGTTCCGCTCCGCACTGGCCGTGCTTCGCGAACTTGAAGCGCGGCCCCAGCACCGCCGCATCCGACCGGATGAACGCGTAGCGCTGGCCGCCGATGACCTCGGGCGGGATGGGCTTGCCTTCGAGTTCTGCGAGCTTGGGCTTGTAATCGAACAGCTCCAACTGGCTCGGCGCGCCAGCCATGAACAGGTGGATGACGCGCTTGGCCTTCGGCGCAAAGTGCGGCGGCTTGATGGGGAACGGATTCGCCGGCGCAGCTCCGGCGCGGCGAGTGAAGGCGTCCGTGAGCAGCCCGGCGAGGGCGATTTTTCCGAGGCCGACGCCGCAGCGATGGAGGAACCAGCGGCGGCTGTTGGCGGTTGCAAGCGATGAGATCATGCGGGGACAACCAGCTTTTGGCGGCGGAACTCGGCAGGCTTCTTCCGACGCAGCACCCCGGCAGCTTTAGTTTCTATTTGCGATAGTCTTTTCTTCGTTTCTTGGAGGCGCACTGCCAGCGCGCCAAATGCAATGGCCTCCTCCGTGCAGCGTTTCAAGATTTGGCTGTAAATCTTATCCTGCGCTGGCGTGGGCTCTGCTACTTTCCGACCTGCAAGCCGTGCAGCCAGGTAGAACGGCTCCTCGTGCATGGCGTATTCCAACGTGACGGGGTCGCCGGTTTCTAACAGGGCCATCCGAAAACGCTGAATCCGCGTCGTTGCCGCCTGCCGCGACAATCTGTGGAAGGTTTCCAATGTTTCCTGAACTATGTGCCAATAGGCGCTTTGTTCCGTGTTCATAAACTGAGGATGTTTCTGCGGCTGAGAATTTGAATTGCGCGCTCGGTGTGAAAGCTGACTTGGTCGAAGTCCGCGAAGGTCATGCGCTGAAGATAGTTTCCCTTCATCACTGGGCCAAAGACCAAATCGTAATAAC
>JBAYGL010000373.1:0-5613 GCA_041666725.1 Limisphaerales bacterium | reverse complement strand
GAATTGCGCACGCCGCTCGCCGCCGTCGCGCTGGGCGGCGGCGCGACGCTTGCCGGGCTGCTGGGCGTCGCGACGTATCTCGCGCAAACCTCCCGGGCCCGTGAGCAGCAGCTCCGGGCCGGCAACCGTGCCCTGACGGAAGAGGTCGCTGAGCGCAGGCATGCGCAGGAGCAGTTGCGCGACAGCCAGCAGCGCCTGCAGGCCATCCTGGACAACAGTTTCGCCGTGATTTACCTCAAGGATGCGATGGGGCGCTACCTGCTGGTCAACCGCCGCCACGAGACGCTCTTCCACCTCCAGCGCGACGCGGTGCTGGGCAGGACGGATCGCGAAATCTTTCCAAAGCAGATTGCGGATGCGTTCCGCATGAACGACGAGAAGGTGCTCAAGACCCGCGCCGCCCTCACCATCGAGGAGATCGCGCCGCAGGAAGACGGGCTGCACACCTACCTCAGCGTGAAGTTTCCCCTGCTCGACGCGATGAACGAGCCCTACGGCGTGTGCTGCATCTCGACCGACATCACCGAGCGCAAGCGGGCCGAATCGCTGCTCCGCGCCAGCCACGCGGCGCTGGAGTTTGCGAACCACCGGCTGCGCGGGATCATCGAGGGCACGCACGACCGCATCGCCGCGCTGGACACGAGATACTGCTTCCTCACGTTCAACACCGCCTACCGCGACGCCTTCCGTCGTGACTTCGGCAGGGACATCAAGATCGGCATGAGGTTGTCCGACCCGCTCACGCATGTGCCGGACGAGCAGGAGGCGCAACTGATCGTCTGGGCGCGGGCGCTCAAGGGCGAGGTGTTCAGCATGAACCGCACGATGAAGTCCTGCGGCGAGGACCGGCACTTCGAGATCAGCTTCAGTCCCATTCGCAACGAGGACGGCGAGCTGCTGGGCGCGGCCCAGCACATCCGTGACATCACCGAGCGGCAGCGGGCTGAAGATGAACGCGCGCGCCTCCTGGGCGAGGTGGCCAGCCGCAACGCGCTGCTCGAAGCCGCAAACAAGGAGCTGGAGTCCTTCTCCTACTCCGTCTCCCACGACCTTCGCGCACCGCTGCGGCACATCGACGGTTTTGCCGGCCTGTTGCAGCGCACGGGCACGGCGAAGCTCGACGAAAAGGAGCTGCGCTACCTCACGCTCATCACCGATTCCGCCAAGCGCATGGGCCGGCTCATCGACGACCTTCTGGATTTCTCGCGCATGGGCCGCGCCGAGTTGCGCCGCAACTCCGTGGACATGGGCGCGCTGGTGCAGATCGTCCTGCACGACATGGAGCCCGACACGCAGGGCCGCCTCATCGAATGGCGCGTCAACCCGATGCCTTCCTCCCAGTGTGACGCATCGCTCCTGCGGCAGGTGTGGACCAACCTGATTTCCAACGCCGTGAAATACACCCGTCCCCGGGAGCGCGCCGTCATCGAGGTCGGGTGTGAGAAGGACACGCCGGGGGAAACCATCTATTTTGTCCGCGACAATGGCGTTGGCTTCGAAATGAAGTATGCGGACCATCTGTTCGGCGTTTTCCAGCGGCTGCACCGGGTGGAGGAATTTGAGGGCACGGGCATCGGCCTCGCGAACGTCCGGCGCATCATAGCCCGCCACGGCGGGCGCACCTGGGCGGAGGGCCGGCCGGACGCGGGGGCGACCGTGTGGTTCACGCTTCCGAAATTGACGGCACAGGGAAAAGAGCCGAGAACTCCCGGTGTCAGCCCATCAGACCAACACCCGACCCACTGACATGGCCTCGGAACTCAAGCGCATCCTCCTCGCGGAGGACAATCCGAACGACGCGGAGCTGGCGTTGTGCGCGCTGGAGGAGCACCGGCTGGCGCACGAGGTCATGGTGGTCCGCGACGGTGCGGAGGCGCTCGACTACCTGTTCCGACGCGGCGCACATGCGGACCGGCCGGCCGGGCATCCGGTGGTGGCCTTCCTTGATCTCAAGATGCCGCGCGTGGACGGCCTTTCCCTGCTGCGCCAGATGAAGGCCGACCCGGGGTTGCGCACCATCCCCGTCGTGATGCTCACCTCGTCCCGCGAGGAATCCGACCTGCTCCAAAGCTACCAGGCCGGGGTGAACGCCTATGTGGTCAAGCCCGTGGACTTCCAGCAATACCTTGAGGCCGTGAAACAGCTCGGCCGCTTTTGGGCGCACATCAACGAGCCGCCGCCGGTGCGGACGACCCTGCGGGAGTGAGCTTCGCCAGTGGTGCTGGCGACAAGTCGGTTGTCGGAGCGATTGCTTGAATCCGCCACCAGTTTCGGCTACAGCCAGCACCATGAAACTATCCGCCGCCCCGCCCGCCCGCAGCCGTGCTGATTGACGCTTTCATCCGTTGCGCGTAGATAATCCCCGAAGCAAGCCAGCATATGAGCACCCTCACCTTAGACCGAGTCCTGACCGATGCCGGACGTTTGCCCTCGGAGGAACAACAGATTTTGGAAGATCTGCTGCGTCAGCGCCGCATTGAAGCCTGGCGCACGGAGACGGCCGCCGAGGCCAGAAAATCCGCTGTCACCTTGCGTTCAGGCAAGCTCAAGGCCCAGTCGGCGGAAGCCGTCATTGCCCGGCTGCGCGACCTCAAGTGAGCCATGCAGCACGAGCTCGTCCTCACGCCCCGGTTCGAGCGAGCGTTCCGTCGTCTGGTCGCAAAGAATCCCACGCTCCAGTCTCAAATCGAAACTGCCTTGCGGCGCATGGCGGCGGACATCGGTGACCCCCGGCTGAAAACGCATCACCTCAGCGGCCAGCTCAAAGGACTCCACGCCTGTTCGGTCGGCTACGATTGCCGGATTGTTTTTTGCCCGGCAGAAACACTCCAAGACCGGCGCGGAAGTGCTGCTGCTGGTCAACCTCGGCTCGCACGAGGAAGTTTACTGAGTCAGGGAATGACCATGAAAACTGCCCTGCTTCCCCTCGAACACCTCGACTTCGTGGTGGACTCCAAGAACCGCAAACTCATCCCCAACCCCGAGCACGGCGACAAGCAGATGAGCGAGGAATACTGACTTGGTTGCGTAGGTGACGAGGTGACGAGTCTCTGACGGGCGGAAGGAGTTGCCCGCGAATCACGCGGATGACGCGGACAAGGTAGGTCAGTGCTTCCAGCCTGACTTCTGACTTTGTTTTCCAGCAACCGCTCAAGCGGGGTGTTTCAGATGGAAGGACAGGCGGGACGCGCTGTCCTACCAAACTCCGGCGTAGGAGACGAGGTGACGAGTCTCTGACTGACATTCCCCATTCGGCACTCGGCATTCCCAATTGGTTTGAGACTCCTCACGTCGTCTCCTACGAGGTGCAGGCGGAGGGTGGCGGCTATGGGAGCGCGGTCAATTCTGCTGCGCGTTGGCGGGGTGCAGCTTCTGCCCGCGTCAGCTCCGTTCTTGTCGAAGGAGCTTGGCTAGGGACGAACCGCCGGGCAGGCCGCGCATACCTATGTAGAGCGCGTTCTGTATGTTTCGCCATTTCTCGCCGGATGCACCCAGCACTGCACCTGAGTTACGGTTCGGCCATTGACCGGTTTTCTGGTGGTGTGAGTCGGCCCATTGCAGGATTTGCCCGATGGTCAGGTCGGGAAGTGCCTGGATATTTCGAACACCTCGCTTCTCCTCGAGCAGTTGTGGCAATGAAGAACCGCCGGGCAAACCGCGACGACCTTTCTCGAGCGACCCACTGATGGCTGCCCATGTCTCACCGGGTGCGCTCGTCACGACACCAGACTTTTTGTTCGGCCACTGGCCGGTTTTCTGGTGGTGTGTGTCGGCCCATTGCAGAATTTGTCCGATGGTCAGGTGGGGAAGTGCTCGGATATTCCGAAGTCCTCGTTTCTCCGCCAGCAATTGTGCCAGTGAGGAGCCGCCGGGCAGGCCGCGCTGGCCTCTGGCTAACGCCCCATCAATATATCCCCATTTCTCACCGGGGGCTTCTAGCACGCCACCTGATTTTACGTTCGGCCACTGGCCGGTTCTCTGGTGGTGTGTGTCGGCCCATTGCAGAATTTTCCTGACAGTCAGGTCGAGAAGTGCTTTGATATTCCGCAGTCCTCGCTTCTCCGTCAGCAGTCGCGCCAATGAAGAACCGCCGGGCAGGCCGCGCATGCCAATGACGAGCGCATTTTGGATACTTCTCCATTTCTCACCGGGTGCGCCCAGCACCTCGCCGGAATTTCGGGTCGGCCATTCGCCAGTTTTCTCGTGGTGCGCGTCGGCCCTGCGGAGAATCTGCTCAACAGATAACTTCGAGAGTGCCATCTGGTTCCGCACGCCTCGCCTCTCAGCCAGCAGTTGTGCCAGTGAAGAGCCACCGGGCAGGCCTCGCTTGCCTTCGTAAAGCGACGTAGAGATGTTCATCCATTTCTCACCGGGTGCGCCCAGCACGTCACCGGAATTTACCTTCGGCCACACGCCCGTTTTCTGGCGATGAGCGTCTGCCCATTTAAGAATCAGCTTCACGGTTAATGGTGGAAGGCCACCTATGTTTCGGAGGCCTCGCCTCTCCGCCAACAGTTGGGCTAGAGAGGAAGTGCCGGGGAGTCCACGACCGCCTCGGGCAAGCGCAGCATGGACATTTCCCCATTTCTCGCTGGGCGCATCCAGCACTGCACCAGAATTCACTTTCGGCCAATGGCCGGTTTTCTGGTGATGTGCGTCTGCCCATTGGAGGATTTGGTCTTCGGTGAGCGGTGGTAGCGGGGTGATGGACCGGACGGTCCGCAGGTAAAACGAATCGGCGAACCGGGCAGTGACGCGGGCCGGCAGGTTGATGGTAATCTTCGTCGGCAGGCTGGCGCGGACTTTGCCCTGCTTCCCGAGGTTCGTCCGCAGGTTGTCCAGTTCGCTGGCGAGCTGGTCGTCGTGCGAGCGCAAGGCTTTGAGCACGCGCCAGACTTGCTTGAAGGAGGAGTCCTCCAGCACCTGGTCGTCGTCCTCCGCATTGGAAATATACACTGGTAGGATGATGACGCCGTGCTGCTTGTGCTCGGACTTGCGGATGGCCCGGCCCACCGCCTGGATGATGTCCACCTGCGATTCCTTCGGGTCAATGAAGGCGACGCCGTCCAAGGCGCGCACGTCAATGCCTTCGCTCAGGCAGCGGGCGTTGGTGACGATGCCACGGGCCGGCGGTTGCACCTCGCGCAGGCGGTCAAGGATGGCGTCGCGCCGGCTGCTGGCCATGTCGCCGGAAATCAGCTCGGTCCAAATCTGGCCGGAGGGCTGGTCACGCCGGGGCATCCAACGGAGGAATTGCGGGAATTGGTCGGCAAACTCGCGCGCCCGGCTCACGCGGCCGTGGAAGGTGATGATGCGGCGCAGGTCATACTTTCGGATGGCCTTGGCGACGGCGATGTGGCTCGCCAGCGTGCGCGCATCGGTGATGGTCTCGCCGTCCACCGTGACGAAGGTGCCCTCCTCGGCATACTGCCGATACATCGGGTCATCCACGCCGACAATTTCCACGCGGTAGTCGGTGAGCAGCTTCAGCCGGATGGCGTCGGAGAACTTGAGTTCATGGAAGACGGGGCCGAAGACGGCGTGGTCGTCCATCGAGACCAGTTCCAGCCCCAGCGAGTCGGCGCGGGACTTGGAAGCCTCGGAGGCGATGCG
>JBAYGL010000372.1:0-5622 GCA_041666725.1 Limisphaerales bacterium | reverse complement strand
GCGCGGCGGCGAGGCGGGCGACGGGGACGCGGAAGGGCGAGCAGCTCACGTAGGTGAGGCCGATGCGGTGGCAGAACTTCACGGAGTCGGGGTCGCCGCCGTGCTCGCCGCAGATGCCCAGCTTGATGCCGGGGCGGGGCTTGTTGTCCTTCTCAGCGCCGGGCTAATGCGAGACCGAAGGCGTCAAAAAATCGTCACGCTGCCGGTAGCAGATGGACGAGCCCCGCTCAATGCAGGCATTCAGGAGCACAAGCACAGCGGCTCGCATTTCCGGGGTGGCCTTGAGCCTGCTCGGGTCGGAGTAAATTAACCGGGCGAGGATTTCCTCTAAGAACCGCACTGAATATGAAGTCAGAATTTCGGCCGCCGGTTTCACGGCGACGCGGCTGGCGACGGACACCAGACCAGCCGGCAGCAGCCGCATCGAACCGATCCGGCACAGGAAACCCAGGTAGTGTTCGATGATAGCAGCGTTCGGCGCGAAGAAGTTGAACGCTGCCTCAATCCGGTGTGTCTCGCCGGCGAGCGGGAGCCAATCCCGGCTATCCGGTTTCCAACTCACGCCGAGGAAGATCATTTCAAGTAATTTTCCGAAGTGCCGGCTCTTGAGCGCTGGAGTCTTCTGCCGGACCGCATCCAGCAGACGATCCAGTATCGCCTGCCAGAGCGCCCAGAAGGTCGGGGTCGGCTTCCGGTAGTCCTGCGATCTGATCAGGCGTTCGAGAAATGCGCTACTGTGTTCGCAATGCACGAGAATAGCATCGAGCACCGGCGTCGCGGTCCGGAGTGCTCCTTCCGGAGCAAGGTCCAGGAGGAATTGCGCGAGGTGCCCCGACAGCATGATCTCCTTCTCGTAGTCGAGCCCTTCCTGATCATCGTCGAACTTCGAGTTCATGGACCGCCTGCCATTCTGGGATTCCCACACCCAATCGCGCGCGAGGGTCGCGGCGACATGGCCGAAGAATTCAACCGCCAACGCGTCGGTGGGCGGCGCCTGAACCATAATGCTCAGGATCGCCGGGATCAGGTTGTGGCCGGACCCATCGCCTAGCGGGAGGGCCAGCAGTTGGGCCCGGTCCACCGGCTGGCCGGCGATGATCATCGGCCGGACAGTTTCCGCCGACGCCTGTTCACTTTGCTCCCACGGTGGGCGTTCGTTGAACGGCGTTGCGGATTCGCGCTTGCGCGCCTCCTTCAGCAGGCTGGCTTCCTTCACCAACGCGCCCACACAGCACCACGCGAGCGCCGGATCAATCTCCCAGAGCCGGCGACCTACAGCCTGAGCCGTGACCGTCTGGAGACGATCTTCGGGATGGGTCAAGGCGACCGCGAGGCCGCCTAGCACTTGTTTGCGCTGCGCTTCCGGCAGGGGCTTGCCCAGCAGGACCGGCAGGACCTCCGCCGCCGCGCGGTTGAGATCGAGCGTGCCGCGCATCATGTTGGCCACCCGGTCGTGGTTGTCCCCGCCTTCGGCGGCGCTGCGACACACGCAGGCGACGCACCAATCGCGCTGTTCCGCGGTCAATTCATCCCAATGGTCCCGGATGCAAAGCGCGGCGATCTGGGGAACGGCGGAATTTTCCAGTCGCTCCTCGATCCGGCTGGTGTCCTCCTCGGCCCCCATTTTCTGGGCCTCCGCCAATCGGGCCCGCCACTCCTTCGGGTCGCTGGAACCGTCGGCCTTTTTCTCCCAACATTGCGTGGCCCATAGCCAGATGCTCATGCGCTGGTTGGTGCGCTCCATGTGCGGTCGGTGCTGTTCAACCACCGCCTGCACGTCGCTCGCCGGCGCGGTCGATTGGATCAACTGGCGGCCGTCCGGCAGGGTTTGCGTCACGGCAAAGTTCCGCAGGTCGATCCGGTGCAGGAGGAGGCGCCACAGCTTGATTTCCTCGTCCTGCTCGGCGGCCGGCGGCAGCTCCGCCTGATAATCGTCCAGCAGTTTTTGCACGGCCGGACGGAGCCGGCCCAGTTGGAGCCGCAAGGCCAGCGATTCCAAAGTCTCCCGCCGGTGCGCCCGTTCGTGTGAATGGGTCCGCTCGGCGGTGAAGACAGCGTGCTCGGCATCCAAGGGCGGGAAGGCTTCCCCAAAAATCTTGTCGTGATTGCTGCCATCCGACACGAACCGCCCACGGTCGAGGTGGAAAAACGGCGGGCAAGTGAGCAGCGCAACCGCCGCCGTCCCGGCCAAGGCGGGATAAGCCTGCGCGACGCTGGTGACCACGGCGGTGACGGCCACGTTGTTGCTGTGCCGGAGCAGATCGAGCAGGACGTTCTCCAGCTCATCCGGCCTCGATTCCGCGAGACGGAACAGCCATTCCTCCAGCGCCATGAGCGCGGAGCAGAGTATGTGGGGTGCGACTGAGGTGCCGCGATACATCAGCCAAAGGCGGCTGTTGGCCCACTGCTCGATCTCGGTGCCGTCGGGCAGTTGCAGGGTCACCTTCGCCGGCTTCTCGATGAATTCGGTGTGGTTGCCCGGGTCGCCGTAGGCGTCCGCACTGAAGTTCATCACCTGGATGATCAGGTTGATACCCTTGGCCGGATGATAAGTGAGCAGGTTAAGGAATGGCCCGCGGTAGGCGCTATTCGCGTGATCCTCAAATTCAAGCCGGGTGGGTAAGCCGAAGGCTTCGACCACCTCACGATGGCGGTAGTGACGTTCCGCAGGCTCGGCCGGTGCATTCAGGCCGACATAGGCCTCAAAGGATTCAATCACTAAATCCGGATAGTCGCGGGCGACCGCCGCCGCCTTGTAGTGGTTCAGGATGAGGCCGGCTAGGCCGGGCCGGTGCCGGTCCCACCGGTCGTCTTCCGTGCTTGTCCGCACCCGCTCGTGCAGTTCCTTCTCCACCGGCTTCGGCACCTTGAGCATGACCGCGGCCAGCATCTGGTTCAGCTCGTCCGACCGTAATGCATGGTCATCCTCAGCCGGCATCAGTTGGTGGGCCATCCGGGCGGCGGAATCTGCGCCGGCGGGATACGGCAGCGCCGCCGTGACCGAAAGCGACCAGTCGGTCAGTAATCCAACGAGCAGCGGTCGGTCGGTCGGTCCGAAGGAGCCAAGGTGCTTGTGGGCCAGGTCCACGATAGCGCCCCACGCCGGGCCCTCCGGCATTAAGGGGACCACGTTGGTTGCCGCACGATCCTGCAGCCACGGCGGGCTCGTCTTGCACGCCATCCGGACGAGGTGGATGCACTGGCGCAGGAGCGAGAGGTTGTTCGCGACCAATGTCGCCTCGTTGCGGATGATGAAGCCGGCCGCAGTCGAGGAAAGCAGGGTCGCCGCCAGCGTGTCATCGCGCCAATGGGCCACGGCGGAGCCCGCCAACACGCCGAGGACAAAGCGGTCGGCCGCTGCGGGGTCCGCGTCAAGCCATTCGGTGAGCCAGCGGCGGTAGGCGCGGCGCAGCGCGGGGAACGTGCCGATCTGGGCCAGGAAACCCGGGATGTCGGTTTCGTGGCGGCGCCATTTCTGGGTCAGCCATTCCAGGAGCGCCCAGTCCTCGAGCACGTCGTGGGCGGTCGCGACCCAGGCGTCATCATTTGCGGGCGAAACCGTGAGCCCGTCGTCCTTCAGCTGCCGGAGCACCTCGAGATCGAGGTCGCCGGCCTCGACGAAGGCTTCGAGCTTCTGCGCGCGGCGCATCGCGATTTCTATGAATGCGGTCGCCCGCTTCTGCGGCATCCCGCCGACCGGCCGGTCATCACGCCGGATCACCTCGCGCCAGACCTTGGCCCGGAATTCCCGTTCGTTCTGCGGCAGGGAGCCGCCTGCGGCCCAGTCGAGCCCTGCGGCCTTTTCCAAGATGAAGAGATTGCGCAGCAATTCGCGCAAACGGGGGACACCCAGCGGCGCGGCGAGTGCTGGCATCTGCCGAGCGGTCTCATTCAGTTCCACATCTGTCAGGCCCGGCACGGCCACGTGAACAAACTCAAGCCCGGCAGCGCCGAAGGTCGCGGAGCGGACCGCTTCCACTTGGTAGTCGCGGCAGGTCAGAATCAGCCGGATACTGGGATCGCCGGTCGCAAGGCGGAGCAGGTCGAGGAAGGCGTGACGCTCAGCCTTTTCGAGCAGTCGCTCCACGCTTTCGACCCAAATCCACTTGCGGGGATGTAGCGCGGTGAGAGCCATCAACTGCTCGGCGGTAAACCCGTGAGGCGCGAAGACATCGTTGAGGTGCGGCGTCCCGAAACTCTCGGCGCGGAATGCAACGGCGAGGCCCTGCGCTTTCATCTGGTCGAACACGATTTTCGCGACGCCGGACTTGCCGGAGCCGGCGGGCCCACTGACGCAGAGGATGCGGTGTTCCTCCCAAGCCGCCTGCACCGTGGCGACGAGGTCGGTGCGGGCCAGCGCCAGCTTGCCGCCTATGGTCGTCCGCACTCCGCGTTCTACGATCACCGAATGCGCGGTGACCGCCGCCCGCGTCGTGGCGGTGACACTGGGGGCCTTGTCGTGGCGCTGCCGCAGGTCGGCCGGCAGCCTCGCATAGTTGTAGCTCGCGGCTGTAGGACCCTTGGCCAGCACGAGCGTGAGCATGTCGCCCCAACTACGTGCCGCAGCCTCCGCTGGGCTCAGAGTGCCCGGGGTGGCGGTGATCGCGAGGAGCGAACGAACCGCCGCCTCCGTCGAACTGCCCGGCTCCAGGAGGTCGAGCCACTGAAAATCAAACACCTTCGCGAATTCCCAGAGCTGGGCATCCGCCACCGGCGAGCCGTTGGCGGCGTCAAGCAGCGCGCGGAGGGTGGCCATCGCCTCGGAGGCGCCTTGCCCGAGATAGCCGGGCAGCGCGAGTCGACGGAGCCAGTCGGCGGCGTCGAGGGCGGCTTGCGCCGCATCGAGCATGATCCGCCAGCGGCGGTAGGTCGCCACCGGCAGGGGCCCGCAGACGAGGACGAGGCCGTCGCGCTTGGGGTCGAAAATCTTGGCGTTGGTGAAGTCCTTCCAGGCGTCGGCGAAGACCTGCTGGCATTCTTTATTCTCGGCCGTGAGCGTCAGCGCGCTCTTGGCCTGCATCGCCACCTTGCGCTTGTGCCCCGCCACCGTGCCAACCAAGAGGAGGTCATCGGTTGCCCAACCCAGGTGTTCGGCTTGGAGATGCACTTCCTCCAAAGTGCCGCTGCGAAGGAAGGGAGGCGTGCATTGGGCCAGCAAGTAGGAAAGGTAGCAGACGTCCACCAACTGCTCGAAGCTACCGCCACGGTCTCCAGTGGCTGTCGGGCTAGTTGGGTGGTTGAACATGGCGTGTGGATATTGAGACAGGGCGAACTGGCAAATATCAACTCATAGTGCGTGCAACTAAGACTCTCCATTCGCCGGCTCGGAATGCCAAGTCGGATACCGCAGAAGGACGGCCTATACACTTAGAGTCAGCCGCGCAATTTCTCTGTTGCGCAATGACTTTGTTGCACATCACGAAAGCAAAAAGCCGCCCCGGTTGCCCGAGGCGGCCTTGGTGAATCAGTCTCGGGCGAAGCTTACTTCTTCTTCGCCGCGGCCTTGCGCTTCTCCTCGATCGCGGCCTGCGCGGCGGCGAGGCGGGCGACGGGGACGCGGAAGGGCGAGCAGCTCACGTAGGTGAGGCCGATGCGGTGGCAGAACTTCACGGAGTCGGGGTC
>JBAYGL010000371.1:0-5640 GCA_041666725.1 Limisphaerales bacterium | reverse complement strand
CTGGTCGGGCGGCTGCGCGAGCGGGGCTTCACGCTGTTTGACACGCAGATGGTCACGCCGGTGACACGGCAGCTCGGTGCGAGGGAAATTCCCCGCGCCAGCTACCTGAAGCGGCTGGCTGCTGCAGTGGAGTTGCCGGCGGCGTTTGAGTGAACCCGCCCCGGGCCGGCTGCTGCTACTTCTTGGTCTCCTTGGAATGCTCGTTGAGCTTCTTGCCAAGCTCGGTCATGGAATCGCCCGGCTTGACCTTCTTGTCGAACAGGATGTCCTTCGCCGTCACAAACTGGCCGTAATAAACGCGGTTGGCTTCGCCGTCCGGGGCGAGGTTTCCGCCTTTGATGGCGGCCCCGCCGTAGAGCCCCTTGCGGTCCACATAGACCAGCATGGCATCGCTCTGGCCGGAGAATTTGCCCTCCTGGCCGGCGCTGGCATCTCCCGCCGTCCCGCGCGCCTCGCCGCTAAACTCAAAGGCGGACTCCGTGAGCCGGTGTGTGGCGTTTGTGTTCATGAGCAGGATCACGATGAACGACTGCTGGCCGCCGATCTGAAGCCCAACGCTGGCCTCGGTGGCATTGAAGAACGCCGCCGGCCCCCACTTGTCCCCCTTCCCTTCCCTCACGAGGGCGATGCCGCCCCCGCCTTGGAAAGCGAAGATGAAGCCCGCCTTCGTTCGGTCCAGCAGGACGACGCCTTGAGCCTTCTTCAGAAGGTCCGCCGGAACGCGGGCTTCCGGCTTTTGCTGGAGCGCCTCAAACTTGGCCGTCAGTGAACGAACGCGATTGTCCAGATCGGCCTTGCTGGCGGCGAAGGTCGAGGTGGCCAATCCCAGAAGGAGCAAACCCATCGTGAGTGTTTTCATGGGGAAACCCTTGCACGCCCGGGCCGCCGACGCAAACGCTGTCGCGGAGCGCGGGCGTCCTCGCCCGCTTTGCGCACGCGACCGCCGCAACGAGGCGAACCTTGCCTGGCCCACGCACCCGCAAAGCGGCCCGGCGGGCCGCGCTCCGGGCGCGCTGCCCGAATTCGCCCCTGCCGCCCGCCTCCGGGCCACCCCTTGACTTTGCCCCGGCGCTTCCGAAACACTCCGCCCCCTATGGCCGAGCCGAAAGAGAATGTGCTGATGGAGAAGATCACGTCGCTGTGCAAGCGGCGCGGCTTCATTTTTCAATCCTCGGAAATCTACGGCGGCATCCAGGGCTTTTGGGACTACGGCCCGCTCGGCGCGGAGCTCAAGCGCAACGTGAAGGAGCTGTGGTGGTCCACCATGACGCGGATGCGCGACGACGTGGTCGGCCTCGAAGCGACCATCATCATGCACCCGGCCATCTGGCGCGCGTCGGGGCATGTGGACACGTTCAGCGACCCGATGTGCGACTGCCTGCTGACGAAGAAGCGGTTTCGGGCGGACCAAATTGAACCTCAATCAGGCATTGTTTATCACTTTGATGGTGCTCACGAATTCCAGGAACGTGGTGTAGCTGCTGATCGAATGGAGGCTTTGGTAAGGGTCGCAGCGGGAATCGCAACCGAAGAGCATAAGAAATTGGCTGCGCAGGTTGACCCCAATGCCCCGCGCGATCTCGCGCATTGTTTAGAGCCTTACTCGGTGCTTGTTCAGCCGGGCAAGCCACCAGAGAGTGCAAGAAAGGTCGCTTGCCAATACTACAAGCAGCGTGGGATTCAGGAACCAGTGTTGATTGGAGAGCGCACAGAAAAAGTCGAAAACTCTCAACGCTACAACCCTGAGAACGGTTCTCTCCTGACCCCGCCGGTCCCCTTCAACCTGATGTTCAAGACCTACGTCGGCCCCACGGCCACGGAGGCGGATGTGGCTTATCTGCGCCCCGAGACCGCGCAGGCCATCTTCGCGCAGTTCAAGAACGTCCACGAGACGTCGCGGCAGAAGGTGCCCTTTGGCGTCGCGCAGATGGGCAAGGCGTTCCGCAACGAGGTGACGCCCCGCAACTACACCTTCCGCTCGCGCGAATTCGAGCAGATGGAGCTGGAGTTCTTCATCAAGCCGGACGAAGCGGTCGAGGCCATCTGCGGGAAAGTGGCGAGCGCCGCCGAGGCGTTTGGTGTCCCGCCTTCAGGCGGCCCGGCGGAACCGGCTAAAGCCGGGACACCGAACGAGCCGCAGGCCAACTGGGGCTGGGAGGCCTGGCACAAATACTGGGTCGAGGAGCGCATCAAGTTCTACGAGGGCATCGGCCTGCCGCGCACCACGCTGGAGGAGTATTGGCAGAAGCCCGAGGAGCTGGCGCACTACGCCCGCGCCTGTGTGGACATCCTCTTCAAGTTCCCCTTCGGCACGCAGGAGTTGGAAGGCATCGCGGCCCGCAGCGACTACGATCTCTCGCAGCACGAGCGCTGCTCGGGCAAGGCGATGGGCGTGTTCGACGAGGAGTTGCGCACCGCCTTCGGCAAGCTGCCGCCCGAGAAGCAGACCGAGCTGAAGGACCGCTATTACGCGGCCCGGCTCAAGTATCTCACCAAGATGGGCGTGCCCGCCGCCGAGGCCGGAGCCGCCGCGCAGGAAGACGCCGACGGCCTCGCGAAGGGCCAATACATCCCGCACGTCATCGAGCCGTCCGCCGGCGTGGACCGCCTCATCCTCGCGCTGCTGGCGAACGCCTTCAGCGAAGTCACCGAGACCGATGCGAAGGGCAAGAGCGAGACGCGCGTGGTGCTAAAATTCCATCCGCGCGTGGCTCCCATCAAGGTGGCCGTGCTGCCATTGCTCAAAAACAAGCCCGAGCTGGCCGCGAAGGCGCGGGCGATCTTCGAGTTGCTGCGCGGGCACATGATGGCCTTCCACGACGAGGCCGGGTCCATCGGCCGCCGCTACGCGCGGCAGGACGAAGCCGGCACGCCATTCTGCGTGACGGTGGATTTCGAGACGTTCGAAGGCATCAAGGACGGCCCGCAGGCCGGCGTGAAGGACACCGTCACCATCCGTCACCGCGACGACGGCAAGCAGGAGCGCATCGCCGCAAGCGAGCTGCTCCCGTGGCTACTGGCGCGGGTGAAGTGAGACGAATCTCCTGGCGGAACCGGCGTGAGCCTCCTCCGGTAGGGTGAGACTCCGTCGAACCCCATCTGCCGGCGCAGCCGGCGCGAGCGCAGCGCGCATCCCGTTCCGCACGTCCGTCCAAGAATCTCGCTTCGCTCGCACCGCTGCGCGGTTTCGACGGCTCGACGGAGTCTCGCCCTACCAGTTTACGACGCGGCATCTCGCTGGGACTCGACGCCGGCAGGGCAACTTTCTACGCTTCGTTCACCCCATGAGCGGTAATCCTTACGAAGAAGCCGGCAGGAAGAAGCCCGCCCGTGGTGTCCACATCTACCTTGGAAAGCCCAACATCGTCTGGGCCACGTTATGCACGGACAAACGAATGCCGTGGTTGGCGAATGAATTCGTTCACGAACGTCTTCGGAAAGTCTGGCGCGAGTCCACCAAATGGCTCGTGAGCGATTATGTCATCATGCCCGACCACATCCACTTCTTCGCTGCACCACACGATCTTGATTACCCATTCGACAAATGGGTCACCTATTGGGAGCGGCAATTCGCCAAGCTCCACAAGCACGACGACTGGACCTGGCAGCCGAACCCCTTTCATCACCGTCTCCGCCACGGCGAAAGCTACACGGAGAAGTGGCATTATCTCCGCAACAATCCGGTGCGAAAGGGTCTGGTGTCGCGGGTCGAAGACTGGCCCTTCCAAGGCCGCATCCACGATGCGCACTGGTGAGCACCTGCCGCTCGCAGCACTCCCGCACCCGGTAGGGTGAGACTCCGGTCGAACCCCATCTGCCGGCACAGCCGGCGTGAGCGCAGCGAGCATCCCGTTTCGCACGTCCGTCCAAGAATCTCGCTTCGCTCGCACCGCTGCGCGGTTTCGACGGCTCGACGGAGTCTCGCCCTACCAGTTTACGAGTTTACGACGCGGCGTCTCGCCGGGGCGGGACGCGCTTGTTCAGCCACGCCTGCGCCCCGTCGAGGTCGCCAAACTGGCCTTCCAACTGTGCTTCGAAGGCGTCGTGGAGGATGGCTTTGAACTCCTTGCCCGGCCGCATTCCGACCGCGACCAGATGCCGGCCCTGTAAAATCGGCTTCGGCGCGCTGTCCTGCACGCGCAGTTCCTCGGCCTTCGCCAACAGCGCCTTCACGCCCTCCGGCACGCACGCCGGCCTGGGCGGACGGCCGTTGTGATCCGCCGTCACGATGACGCACAGGCCGGTGATGGTTTCCGGAGCCAGGCGTTTCGCCAGCCGGCGCACGGCGCGGTCGGTCGCTGGTTGCAAATGGGCGAGATGATTGGCCACCAGCGGCAGGACGCGGTCGCGGATGGCGTGCGGCGAGTGGATGCGTTCGAGGAATTTCAACGCCGGTTCCACACCGCCCTCCTCGTGTCCCGGCGACACGATGCGCAGCCGCCCGTCACGCAACGCCTCGTGCGTCACCGCCGGCTTGCCAAAGTCGTGCGCCAGCACCGCGAGCATCCACGCGATCCGTGTCGCATCGTCGGCCGCCTGCCACTCCGGCAGCTTCGCCAGCGCATCGCAACAGTGCGCCGTGTGCGTGAAGACATCGCCCTCCGGATGCCACTCCGGGTCCTGCGGCGTGCCGCGCAGCGCGGCGATTTCCGGGAAGTGCCCGATCCATTCCGTGTCCGCGAGGAAGCGCAGCCCCACCGACGGCACCGTGCTCTTCCCCGCCCACTTGAACCATTCATCGCCCACGCGCTCGACCGCCAGCTCGCCGAAGCTCGCCTTGATGCTGCGACACAGCGCGACGGTTTCGGGCGCGGGTTGCAGGTTGAAACGCGAGGCAAACTGCATTCCGCGCAGCACGCGCAACGGGTCTTCCACAAACGCCCCGCTCGTGTGCCGCAGCACGCGCCCGCGCAGGTCCGCCTGCCCGTCGTAAAAGTCCAGCACCTCGCTGCGGCGCGGGTCGAACATCAGCGCGTTGATCGTGAAATCCCGGCGGGCCGCGGCCTCCTGCGGCGTGATGTCCGCATCGAACTCGACCTCGAACCCCTTGTGCCCGAGCGCCACCTTGCGGTCGCGGCGAGGGATCGCGAAGTCATACGCCAGGCCGCTGCCGGTCGTGAGCTTCGCGACGCCGAAGGACTGGCCGACAATGTCCACCCGGCCCGCGCGCCGGAGCGCCTTCGCCATCCGTTCGTAGCTCACGCCGAAGACTTCGAGATCGAAGTCCTTCACCGGCAGCCCCAGCAGCGCATCGCGCACGCAGCCGCCGACGAGGAACGCGCGCGACAGCTCCGGCATCTCCGCGAGAAGACGGGCAAGCTCGGATGGCACGACAACAGGCACGCGCGGAGGCTGACAGCCGGCGGCCCGGCTCACAAGTTTCGTCCGGCCTCGCTTCCAGAGCGGGCGCATCTTACCCCGAAGGAGCGCGGCGTTTACGCCGCAGCGGGGTGGGTGACGCAACAACCGCCCGCATTTGCCGGGACGTTTCGTTTGCTCGCAGCCTTCTGCGGCGTCAACGCCGCGCTTGTAGCTTGGGTTTGGTGCCGGCGCTAGCGATCACTAGCGGCGGCAAGGGAGCGGGGCGACACCGCCGCCGCGCTACGGCCTCACGAGCCTGAACGGAGATGGGGCACCCCG
>JBAYGL010000370.1:0-5683 GCA_041666725.1 Limisphaerales bacterium | reverse complement strand
TGTGGTAGCGGAGCTTTTCGAGGTTGAACGCACCTTCGCCGTCCCCGTCGCCGATACCCGTGCCCACGGCCGTGATCATGGTGCGGATTTCGTTGTTCTGAAGCACCTTGTCCAGGCGCGCCTTCTCCACGTTGATGAGCTTGCCGCGGATCGGGAGAATGGCCTGGAACTTCCGGTCGCGGCCCTGCTTGGCGGAGCCGCCGGCAGAGTCGCCCTCGACGATGTAAAGTTCGGTGTTCACCGGATCTCGGTCCGAACAATCGGCGAGCTTGCCGGGCAAACCGCCGCCCGTGAGCGCCGTCTTGCGCACGGCCTCACGCGCCTTGCGCGCGGCCTCGCGGGCGCGGGCGGCCGTCAGCCCCTTGTCCACGATGCGTTTGGCGATGGGCGGATTCGCATCGAAGTAGCTCATCAACCCTTCATACGTGACCGAGCCGACGACGCCGTCCACCTCGGGCGAGAGGAGCTTCACCTTCGTCTGTGACTCGAACTTCGGATCGCTGTGCTTGACCGAGATGACGGCGGTGAGGCCTTCGCGCACGTCGTCACCGGTGATCTGCGGATCCTTGTCCTTCAGCAGTTCGTTGGACTTGGCGTATTGGTTGATCGCCCGGGTCAGCGCGCTGCGGAAACCCGACAAATGCGTGCCGCCGTCCGGGTTGTGGATCGTGTTCGTGTAGCAGAGGACCTGGTCGTTGTAGCTGTCATTGTATTGCAGCACGACTTCGACGTGGACCTCGATCTCCTTCTCGGACGTGGTGAGCTTCTGCTCCTTGCGCACGCTGATGACCTTGGGATGCAGCGCGGCCTTGTTCTTGTTGAGCTGCTTGACGAACTCCTCAACGCCGTCCTTGTAATAGTAAACCTCGCGTTCGGAGCTGCCGCTCTGCTTGCGCTCGTCCAGAAACGAGATCTCCAGCCCGCTGTTCAGGAAGGCCAGCTCACGGAGGCGTTGTGAAATGATCTCCGTCTTGAATTCGACGGTGTCCCGGAAGATTTCCGTGTCCGGCTTGAAGGTGATGAACGTGCCGTTCTCCTTGGATTTGCCGATGACATCGAGCTTCTTCATCGTTTTGCCGCGCTCGAACTCCATGTGATACACGAGCCCGTCGCGCGATACCTCGACCTCGAACCATTCGCTCACCGCGTTCACGCACTTCGCGCCGACGCCGTGGGTGCCGCCGGAGAACTTGTAGCCGCCCTGCCCGTATTTGCCGCCGGAGTGCAGCGTCGTCAGCACCAGTTCCACGCCCGGCAGGCCGCTGTCCTTGTTGATGTCCACCGGAATGCCCCGGCCGTTGTCGCGGATGGAGATGGAGCCGTCGAGATGCAGCGTCACGTCAATCCGGTCGCAATGCCCGGCGAGATGTTCGTCCACGGAGTTGTCCAGCACCTCGGAGACGCAGTGATGCAGTGCTCGCTCGTCCGTGCCGCCGATATACATGCCGGGCTTCTTGCGGACGGCTTCGAGGCCCTTGAGCTGGCTGAGTTTGGAGGCGTCGTAGGTCTGGGATTCGTCGGACATTGTATCAGTAAAATGGTGTCGCAGGAGGCCGCAAACTCACCGGAAAAACACAGCTTGAAAACAGCGCGCCGACCTGACTTCGAGACGGCCCTGAGGCTATCGGAAAACACGACTGCCGACAATGGTTATTTGGAGCCTTTTCAGCGCCTGAAACACCATTAGTTGGGTGTTGATGATCATGCGTCTTCAACGGATTGAGGAAGGGCATGAAGCGAGGGGGCACACCGCTCGGCACACAAGCTCCGCCAGAAATGCGCCAAGCCGAGAGGTGGACACGTTCTGGGGACCAAACGCGGCGCGGGGGAGGCGTCCGGCGAAGATGCTCAGTTGAAGTTCAACACCACAAACCATGCGGTGTTGTTCTTGTCGTCGCCAGCCAGGACGAGGGCGTCCGGCTTGGTCAGGGAGTGGCGGCGGGTGACGATGGTCTTGCCTTTGCCGATGAGCTTCACTTCCGCCGTGTTGTCGGGAAGGATTTTGATGTCCACTGAGCAATCCTCACTGAGCTTGATGCCCTGCGACCTGCCGGTCGGCACGACGGCGTTCTTGCGGCTGACTTCGAAATAGTTCTGCCACTTGAAGATTTTGCCGAACTTCTCACGCAGCTTGACATCCACCTCCTTGAGGTTCCTGCCAGCCGGATGGGCCTCGTCCGTCCCCCAGACAAGGACTGCCTGAACGCGGGACTCCACAGGAACCGAGGCTGTGGCAGCCTGAAAAAAAGCCGGGCCAAATCCCAGAAGGAGAAGCAGAAAACGCCGACGCAAGAGGTTAGTTGTCGGCTTCGGAGTCATTTTTCACTTCCTGTCCGACGGGGCTGAAATTTCCGCCCTCGTCGGCGACATAGACGACCGACATTCCCTGGGTTTCGGAGCGGAAGCTGACTGCATCCACGTCCTCAGGCACGCTTTCGCTGTCAGAACCGTCGGTGGTGCGTCCGCCGCTGAGGACGAACATGACGGCGACCATCGCCGCCAGACCGGCGGCCGGATAGAGGAACTTGAGCCACCAGACGCGCCCCGAAAGAGGCGCAGCGTCGCGCTTTTCCCCGGCCTCAATGGCCCGGGAAATCTTGCTCCAGTAAAATTCACGGGACTCCGGGAGCTTTACTTCGACCTCGTTGCCGGCGACGGCAGCCTTGGTCCACTTGAGTTCCTGCATCAGGGCCCCGCCCTGACCGTCTTGTGCGAGGATCGCCTCGATTTCTCGGATCTCACTGGCATCGAGTTCACCGTCCGCCAGTGCCTGCAATTTCAATTCCATGTTCATAACTGCCTCAATTTCAATTCAACCGGTTCAACTTTGCTGTTCTTTCTTCAAACTTTGCAGCAGCGACGCCAGGCGCCGCCGCGCATAAAAAAGCCGGGACATCACCGTTCCGATCGAGCAGTTCATCACCTTTGCGATCTGCTTGTATTCCATCTCTTCAAACTCATGCAGAATCAGCACGGTGCGGTGCTCGTAGGAGAGCTGGTTCATCGCCTTGTCGATTCGCTTGCGCAACTCGGAGCGTTCCAGTCCTTCTGACGGATTAGTCGCAACTACCGGCATCTGACGTTCCACTCCGCCGAGTTCTTCATCCATCTGCTCGATGGACTCCGCACGGGTCCGTTTCTGCCGCCGAAGCTGGTCCAGACACAGATTGATGACGATGCGCGTCATCCATGTGGCGAAGCTGGAATCCCCTTGAAACTGTTTGAGGCGCTGCCACGCCTTGACCCAGGCTTCCTGTGACAGGTCCACGGCCTCTTCCTCGTTGCGCATCATGCTGAAGGCCCGCGCGTAAATCTTGTCGCGATGCCGCGCAACGAGTTCCTCAAACGCGAGCATGTCGCCACCTTGGGAAGCGGCCACCAATTCCACGTCCACAGCAGCCTTATGGTCGATCTGCTTCGCCATGAGCGCCTACAGTTTGCCCTTCGTGCTCGGAATCTGCCCGGCAATCCGCGGATCGCGCTGACACGCGAAGTCGGTCGCCTTGGCGAACGCCTTGAACAGACCTTCGACCACATGGTGCGGCTCGCCGCCGTAAAGCAGCTCCAGGTGGAGGTTGCAACGCGCTTCGTTCGTAAAGCCTTGGAAAAACTCCCGTGCCAGCCCGAAGCGGAACGCGCTCGACATGTCCTGCGTCCGCTCGTTGCGCGAAATCTTCTTCTGCGAGAAGTCGTCCATCCCGCGCCACACCAGGTGGGGCCGTCCGCTGAAATCAATCACGCACCGTGTCAGGCATTCATCCATCGGCACGTAAGCCTCGCCGGTGAAAGGGTTCTTCGGATCAAAGCCCGTGCCGTAGCGACGGATGCCCTTCTTGTCACCCAGTGCCTGCACAAACGCCTGGCCCAGTGCGATGCCGCAGTCCTCCACCGTGTGGTGCGCATCCACTTCGAGGTCGCCCTTGCAGCGCAGCTTGAGATCCACGACTGCGTGCTTCGCGAACAGCGTCAGCATGTGGTCAAAGAAAGGGACGCCGGTGCGGATGGCGGCCTTGCCGGTGCCATCCACGTTCAGGTCCAGACGGATCTGAGTTTCTTTGGTCGCGCGGTGAATTCGCGCCCGCCGTTCGTTCATGTGTCTTTTCTAAAGCAATGCCGACCGAAAAGAAGCGGAAACTACGTCTGCGTCATTTTTCGGGACGTGCAGGCAGACGGCTCAATAACGCGGCAGATTCGGATCCACATCCTGCGACCAGCGGTCGATGCCGCCAGCCAGGTTGTGCAGCTGCGTGAAACCCTGCCGTCGCAGCCAGCCAATCGCGTGCGCGCTGCGCATTCCGTGATGGCAGTAGACAACGACTTCCCGCCCCGACCACGCCGCCAGCTCTCCGACGCGCTCCGGCAGCTCGTTGAGAGGAATCAGTTTTGCGCCCGGCAGTGCGGCCAGGGCGAATTCCTCCGGCTGCCGGACGTCCAGCAAAAGCGGCGGGTTCGGCGAGCGGAGCAGGTCGGCAAGTTCTTTCGGTGTCATGTGGCGGCAGAAGGAACCAGCCAAGACGGATGGTGCGCAAGTGCGAAGTCCCGCCCGGCAAGCCTCCCCCACCTGTCTGAGCCGGAACGATGCAGTAGGAGCGCGGCATTCATGCCGCAGAAACGTGGAATTCAAGGGAGGTTGACGAACTTCCGGGCCGTCCGCGCGAACTAGCCAGACGGTCCTGGCGGCAGCCGGCGCAGGTGCGAACGCGAGCCCTGGCTGTGGCGGACGTTTCTGCGGCATGAATGCCGCGCTCCAGCCGCTCCCACTGCATCGTTCCGGCTGAGGACTGGTGTTGGGCGCGGTGACTCGTTAGACTCATGCCGCATGAGTTGGTGCTACCGCACGCTGGTCCGACCGGTCTTGTTCTCGCAGGACTCGGAGACGATTCACAACCGCACACTCGCCGCGCTGGGCTGGGTGTCCCGACATCCTTTGCTGTGCCGGACGCTGGCGTCTGTTCACGGCGCGGCCGAGCTGCCCACAAGCCTTTTCGGCCTGCGTTTCCCGAATCCCGTCGGCCTGGCCGCCGGCATGGACAAACAGGCCGCCGCCGTCCCAGCCTGGCGTTCGCTCGGCTTCGGCTTCAGCGAACTGGGTGGCGTGACGTGGCATGCCCAACCCGGCAATCCGCTGCCGCGTATTTTCCGGGCCGTGCCCGACGAGGCGCTCGTCAACCGCATGGGTTTCAACAACGGCGGCGCGCGTGCCCTGGCCGAACGCCTCGCCGCATGGCGTGAACAGGGCCGCTGGCCCGATCACCCCGTCGGCATCAACCTCGGGAAATCCAAAGTCACGCCGCTGGAGGAAGCTGCTGAGGACTACGCCAATTCCCTCCGCGTCCTCTGGCCTCATGCCGACTTTTTCGTCGTCAACGTCAGTTCTCCCAACACCCCGAATCTGCGCCAGCTTCAGGATAAAGCGGCGCTGGACGAAATTCTCGCCGCGCTCCAGCAGGTCAACGCAAAGCAGGCCGGATCCGCCAAACCCAAGCCGATCCTGGTCAAGGTTGCGCCCGATCTCACCTTTGAAGCTCTCGATGAAATTCTCGAACTCGTCGTCCCGCGCGAGATCGCCGGCATCGTCGCCACGAACACCACCATCGCCCGGCCCGGGACGAACAACCCGCGGCTGAAGATTATTTACGCCGAGACCGGCGGCCTGAGCGGCCGTCCGCTCCGCGCGCGGAGC
>JBAYGL010000369.1:0-5714 GCA_041666725.1 Limisphaerales bacterium | reverse complement strand
GAACAGACGGAAGCGGGTCACCTCGCCCGGTGAATCAAGCCTGCTCAGGCGAAAGAAAGCGAAGCCGCGCCCGCGAATCACCGCGAATTCGGCACGGGCCCGGTTGGCAAAACGCACCACGAGCCTGTCATTGGCGAGTTCGACCGACTGGGGCTGGTGGGACTTGCCGTCCACTTCGAGCAGAAAAGCAGGCTCCTTGCTTGTCGGCCAGGGCGTGCCGTCGGCGAACTTGAGGGAGGCCGCCCCCGTGCGTTCATCAAGCGTCAGCACCGCGGTTGAGAGGTCGATCGTGCAGGATGCCGCCGCGCGGCTGGCAAGGAGCGACACGGCCAAAAAAACGGAGAATGCTTTCGTGCTCATGGTGTGTCTATCAATCCACCGGAAGGCCCGGATGATTGCTGACAGGAATCAGCTTTCCGGAGGCTGTGCGTTCAGGAGGAAATGTTTTCGAGTCTGGTTTTCTCGATGCGAGCCTACGCCGGCATCGGCGCGTGCCAAGCGTCGTTTTGCTTTTCAGCCCCAAGCTGCCCCACGAGGAGCAGCGGGGGATCGACCCCAAGGTGTTCGTCGGACGGGGCAGTTCCCGATGCACGACATTCCATCACCCCGCACCTTGAACCTCCGTTGCTCATTGCCACCACGCCCTTGTTTCCACGGAACAAACCCTTGTTTTCAGCGTGCGCTCCGCCGAAAGTTCAGGCGAGTTGTTCGTGAACGAGGCGGCAACGCTTCCGAACGGGCTGGCGAAATTGAAATACACAACAACGCACTCTCAGCGCAGAAAATTCCCGACATTCATCCTCCAGCACTCTCCATGAAGATCCTGCTCCAGCTCAAATCCCCCGGCACCCTCGCGTTCTTCGCGGCGCTCGCGTTGGCTGCCACATCGGCCATCGCCGCCTCCCCGGTTCCCCCTGCGGGCCCGGCCTTCTCGGTGCCCAAGCCGCTTTCACCGGGCGAGTCGCTGAAGAAGCTGCACCTGCCCGCCGGCTACAAGGCGGAGATCATCGCAGCGGAGCCGCTCCTGATTGACCCCGTGGCCTTTGACTGGGATGAGCGCGGCCGCTTGTGGGTCGTGGAGATGTCGGACTATCCGCTGGGCATGGACGGCAACGGCAAGCCCGGGGGACGCGTGCGCGTGCTCGAAGACACGAACGGCGACGGTCGCTATGACAAGTCCACGATCTTCGCCGACGGACTGAACTTCCCGAACGGCATCCTGACCTGGCGCGACGGCGTCATCATCACCGCCGCGCCGGACATCTTGTTTCTCCGGGACACCAATGGCGACGGCAAGGCCGACCAAAAAGAGGTGCTTGTCACCGGCCTGCTGGAAGGCAACCAGCAGCTTCGCGCAAACGGCCTGCGCTGGGGACTGGACAACTGGGTCTATGTGGCCGCCGGCGGGCACCATGGAAAATACGGCACGGAAACCCGTTTGAAGTCGCTCCGCAGCGGGCAGGAGATCCAGGTCGGAGGACGCGACTTCCGCTTCCGTCCCGACAAGGGCGAACTGGAGCCGCAGAGCGGGCCGACGCAGTTCGGGCGCAACCGCGACAACTGGGGCCGCTGGTTCGGCACGCAGAACGCGCATCCGCTATGGCACTACGTGCTGCCCGATCATTACCTGCGCCGCAATCCGCACTTCGGCGCGGACGAGACGCGCGTGCAGATGCTCACGCCCCCCACCAGCCCTCCCGTGTTTCCCGCAAGCAAGCAGGCCAAGCGCTACCACGACTTCGCCGCTTCGATCGGTCACTTCACCTCGGCGTGTGGAGGATACATTTGCCGCGATCCGCTCCTGTTTGGCCCGGGCGGCAGTGACGCGTTCGTCTGCGAGCCCGTTCACAATCTCGTGCAGCACATGGCCGTCACCGACGACGGCGTGAGCTTCGCGGCGAAGACGGTGTTTGGTGAGGGGAAGTTCGACTTCTTCGCCAGTGAAGACGCCTGGTGTCGTCCCGTGATGGTGCGCGAAGGTCCCGACGGCGCGCTGTGGGTCGCGGACATGTATCGCTTCATGATCGAGCACCCGGCCTGGCTGCCGAAGGAAGGCAAGGAGGAACTGCTTCCGCACTATCGTCTTGGCGATGACATGGGCCGCATCTACCGCGTGAGCCGCACCGGCACGCCCGGCTTCAGGCCCGTGCGCTTCGACAACCTCGGCACCCGCGATCTTGTCGCCACGCTCGAATCATCGGGCGGCTGGAGTCGCGACAAGGCGCATCAAATCCTGCTCTGGCGTGCGGACAAGGCCGCGCTCGCGCCGCTGCTGGCCCTGGCGGAGCACGGCAAAAATCCCTTCGCGCGCCTGCACGCGCTCTGCGTGCTTGACGGGCTTGGCGAACTCCAGCCGGCAACGGTGGTGCGTGCCCTCGGTGACGCCAGCCCGGGCGTGCGGGAGAACGCCCTGCGCCTTGCGGAGACCCGCTTCACTCCGGCCGTCCTCGCCGCAGCGATACGGCTCGCGGAGGACAAGGGCTTGAAGGTGCGGATACAGCTTGCCTTCTCCCTCGGAGAATCGAAGGAAACCGCCGCCGGCGAGGCGCTGGGACGGCTGCTCATCGCACACGCGGATGATCCCATGATGGTCGCCGCCGTGATGAGTTCAGCCACGCCGCACATCCGCCCCCTGGTCGCCGCCGTCGCCGGCAAACCGAAGGCCGCCCTTGCCGACACGCTGCTCGTCATCGCCCTCGGATTGAATGATCGCGGCGCCGTGGCATCGCTGGTGTCGCCCATCTTCAACGCCGGCGGACGCTACACGCCGGAGCAGCTCTCCGCCTTCGCCCGCCTGCTCAATCAACTTGCGCAGCGCAACAGCACGCTGGCCCGGCTTCGCGCCGCCCAGCCGGGCGACGCCCTCGCGCAGTTGCTTGGCAGGGCTGACGCCATCATCGCGCAAGTCCACGGCACCGCCGCCGACCCGAACTCTCCGCCCCTCGAACGCATCGCGGCAGCCGCGCTTCTGAGCCGCGATCCCTCCGCCCGGGCCGGGGCGCTGCCGCTGCTCACCGGCTGGCTTGATCCGAAGCATCCCGCCGAGGCGCAGGCCGCGGCGATCCAGGCCCTCGCCGCCATCGCCGCGCCCGAGGCGCCCGCCGCCTTCACCAGGGCATGGCCCACGTTGAGTCCGGCCACGCGACAGGTCGCGCTCACCGCCTGGATGAGCCGCGAACCGTGGGCCTTCGACCTCGTCCAGCGGCTCAAGCGCAAGGAGCTGCCCGTCTCCGCCGTGGACACGACCCAGCGCGCCCGGCTGATCAAGCACAACTCGAAGCGCATCAGCCAGCTCGCCGGAAATGTCTTCAGCTCCGCCACCTCCGAACGCAGCAAGATCATCGAGAGCTACCGGCCTGCCCTGATTTTGAAAGGGGATGAGGCTAAAGGCCACGAGTTGTTCACCCTGGCCTGCGCCATATGTCACAAGCGCGGCGAAGAAGGCCGCGACATCGGCCCCGATCTCCTCACCGTCGTCGCGCATCCGCCGGAGAAGCTGCTCGGGAGCATCCTCGATCCCAGCGCCGACATTCAGCCCGGCTTCAACCCCTACACCTGCACGCTCAACACCGACGAGGAGATCTACGGCCTGCTCGACTCCGAGAGCGGCAACAGCGTCGTGATGAAACTGGTCGATGGCACGAAGAGGACCGTGCTGCGCAACCAGATCAAGACATTGTTGAGCCAGAACCTTTCCCTGATGCCCGAGGGTGTCGAGACCGCCATCAACCACCAGCAAATGGCCGACCTCATCGCCTTCCTGCGCTCACCTGTGAAAGGTGCGAAGTGACACGCTAAACCTGGCCGGTCAGTGCGCTGTCGCCGTGCTCAGGACGAAAGTCATCCAGGGCAGCCGGTGAAGAACCCGCTTGAAAAACTGCCAGCACCGCCTGCGCCTGCTCCGGGTCGTTCAAACACAGCGCGCCGGCGCGGATTTTGGCAACGGGTTCGCCTTCGAGCTGGAGCGGGAATCGTTCCCGGAGATGTTGCGCGCAGGCGCGGAAATCAGTGAAGCCCTTCTTGCGCAGGTTCGCGATGCTGACCAGGCGGAACTGTCCGTGCGTGCCGGGCGCGGTGCGCCTCATCAGCTCCAGCGTGAGCCGGCCCATCGTGTGGCGTGGGTTGATTTCGACGACGGGTTTGAGGCGCGTGCGGCCCTCGGGATCGCGATAGACGAAGGCGTCAATGCCCACCGGACCAAGGTAGCCGGCGGCTTGTAGTTCCCCGGCCAGCGCATGGGTGAGATCGGCGAACAGAGCCTGGAGCAGGGCAGGGGAGCCGGGGTGATCCCGGAAACAACCAAGGACGTTGTTTGGCAGCGAACGTGCGTGGTTGGGGGCGGCGGTGTTGGCGACGAACTGGCCCTTCGCATCGGTCAGCAATCCGGTGTAGCCGATGAGCTGCAGTTCGCCCGGGCCCATCTCCAACTGCACGGAGAAATCCACCACGCGCTCCAGCCACGGCTCGATCACCAGCTGGCGGCGGTTCTCCAGCGCGTTCTCCATCCAGCGCCGCTGCGGCTCCAGCAGCTCCGGTTCCCACAGACGGAGGGCATTGTGCCCGGCAAGGCCGAAGGCCTGTTTCACGACGATGCGGTGATGTCCGCGCTGGCGAATCGCTCCGATGGCGGCGAGCGCGGCGTCCATCGTGTCCACGGCCACTCCGACTTCCTCCGTGGTGCAGAGCCAAGGTAGCCGCCGACGTGAGGAGGCGGACTTCGATGAATCCTCCAAATCCGCCTCCTCACGTCGGCGGCTACCGGAGAGCCAGCGCTTCAAAAAATCCGCGCTCCACGCCTTCGAGTAAAGCGGTGCGATGCGGTCGTTGAAGGAGGACTCCGCCGTGCGCTCCTCGCCCGTCAGGCTGGTGAAGAGCGGCGCGAGCAATTCCACGCTGTCCGGGCCCCATGCCCACGGGCGCAGGCGGCCCAGCTTGCGCTGTGCGAGCGTGCGCAGCGGAGCGCCGCTCTCCGAGCCGGCGCGTTGGGCGGCCTTGGAATCGCCGGGTCGGAGACCAGCGCTCCATTCCACAAACTCCGGCAGCGGGAAGCCCGCCTGCTTGATGCCGCTGAGGAATTCCACGCCGGGCCGCTGCCCGACGAGCACGATGTCGTCCTGGCGGCAGAGGAATTGCGGGAGGTTCGCGAGGTCACGCGCGAGCTGCGTCTGGTGCTTCACCGGCGTGAACGATTTCCCCTGCGCGATGCGGCCCTCGGCAAACGGATTGAAGACGAAGACGCTCGGCGTGCGGCCCTTGGACTGCGAGTAAACGTCCAGCTCCGCGATGAACGCCGCGTCCAGCCCTGCTGCGCGCCGGCCTTCCACATTCAGCGAGAAACCCTTCGCCCGCTGCGGCGAGAGCGGGAATTTCAACTGCCGGCAGAACGCCTCCCAGTCGCTCTGGCCCGGCTGCTTCCAGCGGCGGAACCACTTCAGTCCGTAGGCCACGTGCGCGATCTCGTCGCGGTAGATTTGGTCGAGCAGCTTGGCGGTGTCGGCATCGCCCACGGTCGCGAAGCCGCGCGCGAAGTGCCGGGCGAAGTCGAGGTTCGCCTGTTCGAAGGTCAGGCTCAGGCCGGCGACGTAATCCATCGGGCTGCCCATGCCGGACACCGCGCGCCAGAAGTAGCCGCTCACCGGCAGCTCGCCGAAGGCAATGCCGCACGCCTTCATGCGCGCGAGGTAGAGCCGCGTGTGCTCCTGCTCGTCGCGCAG
>JBAYGL010000368.1:0-5722 GCA_041666725.1 Limisphaerales bacterium | reverse complement strand
CCATGATGGCGACGTATTCACCGGGCAGGATGGTGAGGTCAACCCCCCGGAGCGCCCGCACCTCGACGTCGCCCATCCGGTAAATCTTCTCCAGCTTCTCGATGCGGATGATGGCGCGCTCGCTCATGGACTGGTGGAGCTGCGAGCGGGCTTCTCCGTCTTTTCCGTCTTCTCGGTCTTGGCCGGCTTTTCAGTGCGCGGAGGCGGGCTGGTCTTGCTCGAATTGCTTCCGGCCGAAGAGCGGACGCCGGCCGGCAGTTTTTCACCGATCACGTTTTTGATCGGAAACGCGCCCAGGGGCGGAAGCTTGGGAAGGGGGCGGTTGGTGCCGTCATCCTCCCGGAGGACTGAACCGTCGAGGGAGATGGTGTCGCTGTTGGCCAGCGCGGAGAGCAGCACGCGGTCCCCTTCCTTGATGCCCTTGCGGATCTCAATCATGCGGTCGTTGAACATCCCGACCTCGACCGGCACGGGCATGTCCTTCTCCCCGCGCTGGACGAAGCAGACCTGCTGGCCCTTGACGGTGGTGACGGCCTGGATGGGAACGGTGAGCACCTGCAGGAGGTTGGTGACGACGATCTCCGCGCGGCCGGAGACTCCGGGTTTGATGTCGTTGAGCGACTCGTTGATCCAGACCTCGGTGATATAGACCTTCATGTTCGGGTTGTAGTAGCGGCTGGAAGTGTCGGGGAGCACCGCGATCTTCTTCACCACCCCGGTCAGCTGCTGGTCGGGCAGCGAGTCGATGGTCACGTAGGCGCCGAGGTTGGGTTTGACCTGCCGGACGTGCGACTCATGCACCCGGATTTCAATCATCATCTGCGTCACATCGGGGAGCTTGATGAGGTCCTGTTTCTGCCGGATGGTCGCACCCTGCTCGATGAGGATGCCGCTGCTGGAGCTTCCCGTGGCATAGACCACCAGCCCGTCCTGAGGGGCGTAAATCTTGGTCAGCGCGAGCTGGTCCTTCATCTCCTGAAGGCGCTGGCGTTGCAACTCGAGGGCGTTTTGTTTGGCGCGCCAGTCGGCCTCGTAGGATCTGATGGTGGCCGCGCTGCGTTGTCTGGCCTGCAGGAGCGCGAGCTTCGCCGACTCGACGTTGGCTTCCATGAGGCGCACGGACTTGGGATAGGTGTATTTGGTGGCGAGTCGGAGTTCCTCGTCAGCCTGGGCGATGGTGATTTCCTGACGTTTGACGGTGAGCAGGTCGGCCTTCAATTCATCCTTGGTGGCGTAGCCCTTGGTTTCGAGTGTCCGGGTCCAGTTGAGCCGGTCCTGGGCGCGCTGGATTTCCTCCTGCGCGATGGTGATGCGGGCCTGGATGGCGCGTTTTTGCTGGGGCCAGTCGCCTTCCATGTATTTTTCGAGATCAGACCCGGCGAACTCAACCTTGAGGATGGCATCCTTCACCGCGCCATCCATGGTGAGCTTTTGAATCTCCAGGTCTTCCGCGGCCTTGCTGTGGGCACCCTCGGCGTTCTGCACGGCGATTTCCTGGCTGGCGATCTTATCGCGCAAGCTGGAGGAGTCGAGTTCGACGAGCAGATCCCCCTTCTTCGCGTTCATGCCTTCGGGCACGACGCTGACGATGGTGGTGCTGCCCTCCAGCTCGTTCCGTATGATGAGTTCCTGGACGGCGCGCAACGTGCCGCCCTCGACGAGCGAGACGAGGAAGTCCCCCCGCTTGACGGTGAAGTAGCTGTTCGCCTGCGTGACCGGCTTGTGGTTGCGGAACCCATAGGCTGCTCCGGCGATCACGACAACGAGGAGAAGCAGCATCCGCCTGGGGTTCTGGCGGGCGAATTGTAAGAACCGGGTCATCTGTCAGTTTCCAAATTTCTTCCCGGGCGGGGCGACTGTGCTGTTGCCGTCGTCCGGCTTCCGGCCGGGCGGCGGAACGGTCGCGCCGGGCGGCGACTGGGGCTGGAGCCACCAGTTTTCGCCCTCGGTCCGCAACGCGCCCACATCCACGAGAAACTTCAGCCGGGCGGCGAGGTGGTCCACCATCACCTGCGTCACCGCGTTCTGCGCCTGCACCTGCGCCGTCTGGGCTTCGAGCTGGTCCCGGATCTGCGCGCGCCCGGCCTGGAGCAGTATGCCCGACGCGTTCACCCGCTGGTCCGCCAGCGCCAGCGCGTTGGTCTGAATGGCGTAATTCTGCTGCAGCTGCTCCAGATTGCGCAAGCCCTGCCGCACCGCGTCGCGGCTGTTGTCCAGCTTCAGCGCCAGCGAACGCAATGCGCGTTCGAACGAGATGATGGCCGCGCGGTAGGAGTTGCGCTGAAGCAGGCGGTCGAAGGGCAGGTCCAGCTGCAACCCGGCGCTGGCGGTGAACTGTGAAATGTTGAAGTTGTGGTAGTCCACACTGGTGTCCTGCAGCGAGGCGCTGGAAACAAAGGTGAGGTCGGCTTTCAGGGCGTTGGCGGCGACCACCACCTTCCGCTTGCTGTCCTCGAAGCCGTCAATTTCGTTGAGGACGTCGAACTTGCGCTCCACGGCGGCGTTGAAGGCGGCGTCTTCGCTCGTCTCCACCGGCGTCAGGCCGGTCTTTTGCAGGCTCTCCAGCACGCCATCGTCCAGCGCCAGCTCCACGCCGAGCGGCAGGTTGAGCGTGATCTTGAAGGTGTCCAGCGCCGTCTGGAAGGCTTCCACGGAACTGATCCAGGCGCTCTTGCCCTTCAGCTCCTCCTGCTGGGCCTGGTCCACCTCGTAGCGTGCGCGCCTCTCGGCCTTCCATTGCGCCTCCAGCAGCTCGCGGATCGTGACGAGCTTCTGGTAGTTGTTCCTGGCGTTGCGCACCGTGTCCTCGCGCTGAAGCAGACGGTAGTAGGTGGTGACGATGTCCACCGCAAAGGTCTGCTGGAACAGGGCAAAGGAACGCAGCTCGTAAATCACATCGCGCTCCGACTGCCGCAGCGTCTCCGCCACCACGTCCGCCCCGGCTCCGCGCAGGAGCGGCTGGGCGAAGTTCAGCGACATCACCGTGGTGACCTGATGGGTCGGGTTCCCGGTGAAGTAGCGGAGCAGGTCGTTGGCAAGGCTCGCGCTGATGGTCCCGCCGCTTTCCAGCAGCTGCCTGAAACCGAGCCGTCCGCCCGCGTCCGCATACGCGCTGCCGTCCTCTCCACGCACCACCCCGGTGCCGAGCGATCCGAAGGGCACCGCGGCGAACCTGTGCCGTTCACTCGTGAGCGTGAGCGCCGTGAGGTAGAGCTTCTCCTTCTGAAACTGGTATTGCCGGTTGTGTGCGACGGCGAGCTTCAGTGCGTCGGCGAGCGTGATGACCTTGCGCCCGCCGCCCCGGCGCTCCCCGAGCAGCTCCTCCCAGCGGATGTCCTTCGGCGCGCGCTGCGAGTAGGGCGTGTCAATCGTGAAGGCGTTGGTCTTTCCGGAAAGCAGCTTCTCCTTGTGACTGAGGATGCCGTAGGCGTCCTTGTCCGCCTGCGCATGATAATGCTTCTGGGAGCAGCCGACGGCCAGCAGTGCGACCACGAGTGAAACCGCCTGCACGCACCTCCACCCGCAAGGCCACATGACGGGCTCCGCGCGACGCGACGCGCTCGTAAGGCGATGAAGTTGTCTGGCTTGCGTGATCAAAGTAGTGCTGCCCAAAAATATTGCGCCGAATAGACGCTGCCACCCGCGCGCGGTTTCAAAGGATTCTCCCGGGAGCGCACGACCTCCTCCGACAGCGCAATCTCGCACACGCGTCTCATCCATGCCGGAATGGTGGTGAAAGTGAGAACGTGGCGGGCAGGTGGCGGATTTCCCGGACCGTGCCGTCCCCCAGCAGCACCTCCACGATGTCGAAGCGCAGCTTCACGTGCGGATCCTTGAGCAGCCGGATGTAATCCATCGCGGCCTGCGAGAGCAGGCGCTTCTTCCGTGCGTTCACGGCGGCGGCGGGACGGGTCCATGCCTCGGACGAGCGCGTCTTCACCTCCACGAACACAAGGCAGTCCGCGTCCCGGAACACCAGGTCAATCTCGCCGCGCGAGGACCGGAAGTTGGCGGTGAGGAACTTGAGCCCCTGCGCCTGCAGGTGCGCCTTCGCCGCTCGCTCGCCAAGCTTGCCGCGCCGGAGATGCTCCGGCTCGTCCGTGGCCGCGATGGCCTTGAGCTTCTGCCAGAGTTTCTTCACGGGTTTCATGGCAATGCGAGTTCGCCCTGCTCCGCCTTCAACGGCGCGAAGCTCCGGCGGTGGATGGGGCACGCGCCCAGCCGCGCGATGGCCGCCAGATGCGCCGGCGTGCCGTAGCCCTTGTGTTCCGCGAAGCCGTAGCCGGGAAACTCCCGGTCGAACGCCAGCATCTGCCGGTCGCGCGTGACCTTGGCCAGCACGCTCGCGGCGGCGATCGAGTAGCTGCGCGCGTCGCCCTTCACCAGCGGCGTCTGCGGAAAGCGCAGCGACTTCACCCGGAGGCCGTCCACCAGCACGTGCGCCGGGGGCGGCGTGAGACGGTCCAGCGCGTCGTTCATCGCGCGGTGCGTGGCTTGAAGGATGTTGATGCGGTCAATGACCGCCGCGTCCGCCTCGGCGATTGCGTAGCGGACCTCGGCGTGCGAGGTAAGCCAGGCAAAGTAATCCTCGCGCTGCGCCTCGGTGAGCTGCTTGGAGTCGTTCAACTTGGCCAGCCCGGCCGGGAACTCCCCGCGCAGCCATTCGACGGGAAACATCACCGCCGCCGCCACCACCGGCCCGGCCAGCGGCCCGCGGCCCGCCTCGTCGAGACCGGCGACAAGCGTCACGCCGCTCGCGAGCAACTCATGCTCATGAGCGAGGCGGTCGGTGCTCATCGTAGGGCGAGCATCCTGCTCGCCCCGCTCGCGCTTTAGCGCGAGCGATGTTGCCCCACCGGCTTCGCCGACGGAGGCGGGCAGGATGCCCGCCCTACGATGGCGTCCGCCCAGCACTCCAGTTGTCGCAGTCTTCGCCATGCCTCAGCTCAACGTCGCCACCGCCGTTGCGAAATCCTCCGGCCACGGTGCCTCGCACACGAGGAACTGGCCCGTCTTCGGATGCGTGAAGCCCAGCCTCGCCGCGTGCAGCATCTGACGCGGGGCCTGGTAGCCGGTGAGTTCCAGAAACCGCGCGTTCTGCTTCTTGCCGTAAATCGAGTCGCCCACCAGCGGATAGCCCAGATGCTCCATGTGGACGCGGATCTGATGCGTGCGGCCCGTGTGCAGCGTGCAATGCACGAGCGTCGCAGCCTTCATCCGGCGCACCACGGTGTAGCTCGTCCACGCCGCGCGCCCGCCGCCCTCGGTCGCAGCCATGCGTTTGCGATGCGTCACATGGCGCGCGATGGCGACCTTGATCTCGCCGGAGGTTTTCGTGGGAGCGCCGCAGAGGATCGCGTGGTAAACCTTTTCCACCTCGCGGCTGGCAAACTGCTCGGAGAGCGCGGTGTGGACCATGTCGTTCTTCGCCACGACCATGCAGCCGCTGGTTTCCAGATCGAGCCGGTGCACGATGCCCGGCCGCGCCACGCCGCCGATGCCGCTGAGCTGGCCCTTGCAGTGGTGCAACAACGCGTTGACCAGCGTGTGCCGCTCGTGGCCGTTGCCAGGATGCACGGCGATGTCCGGCGTCTTGTTCACAACGAGCAACGACTCATCCTCGTAAAGCACCGCGACGGGCATGTCCTCGGGCTCGGCCTTGTCCGGACGCGGGCCGGGCCAGCTGACCTTGACGACCTCCCCCGCGTGGGGCGTGTGCGTG
>JBAYGL010000367.1:0-5766 GCA_041666725.1 Limisphaerales bacterium | reverse complement strand
TGAACTTGTCGGAGTCCACGACCACCGCCGGGCTCTCCACGAGCCGCTGGGAGGCGCGCACCGCGCCGACCTTGTCGCCAAGCGATTCCTTCAGCCATTGCGCGAGGGACTTCGCGGCCTCCTCGGACAAGGCCCCGTCCTTCTTGACCTCGTTCACGTTGAGGTCCGCCTTCTCGGCGAGCTTCAGCGGCTTGCCGTCGAAGGTGTGCAGGTGATCCGTCACGAACTCATCCCACGCGTCGTAGAGGAAGAGCACCTCGAACTTGCGGTCGCGGAACACCTCGTAATACGGGCTGGCCTCCGCCGCCGCGCGGTTCGGGGCCATCAGGCAGTAAATCTCCTTCTGCTCCGACGGCATCCGTTTCACGTAGTCCGCCAGCGAGGTGAGCCGGCCCTTGTCGAGCATCGAGGACTCGAAGCGCAGCAGCTTGCCCAGCGCCTCCTTGTGGGTGAAGTCCGTGACCACGCCCTCCTTCAGGAAACGCTGATACTCCTCGTAGAATTTCCCGTAGCTGTCCGGGTCCTTCTCCGCCTGCTCGTCGAGGAACTTGAGCAGCCGGCCCGTCAGCACCTTGTTGAGCTTCTGCATGAGCGACGTGTCCTGCATCGTCTCGCGCGAGATGTTCAGCGGAAGGTCTTCGCTGTCCACCACGCCCTTGAGGAAGCGCAGCCACTCGGGGAAGAGGCCCTTGGCCTTGGCCTGGATGAGCACCTTGCGACAATAGAGGTTCACCTCGGAATCCATCCGGCCCATGCCCATCGTCTCGAAGTTCCGCTGCGGCACGAAGAGCAGCGCCTGGATCGCCAGCGGCGCGTCCGCGTTGAAGTGCAGGCGGAACAGCGGCTTCTCGTGGTCGTGTCCGACGAACGTGTAAAACTCGTTGTATTCCTCCTCCTTGATCTCGCCCTTGCTGCGCGCCCAGATGGCCTGGACCGTGTTGAGCCGCTTGCCGTTCAACTCGATGGGAAACGGCACGAAGCTCGAATAGCGCTGGATGATCCGCTCGACAGCCGGGCCCTCGGCAAACTCCTTCGCGTCATCCTTCAGCTCCAGCGTGATCTTCGTCCCGCGCGGCAGATCGGCCGCCGCGACCAGCTCGTAGCCGCCCATGCCTTCGCTTGTCCACTGCCACCCCTGCTCTTCCGGGGCGAACGAGCGGCTCAGCACCGTCACGCGTTTGGCCACCATGAAGGCGGAATAAAAGCCCACGCCGAACTGCCCGATCAGGCCCACGTCCGGCTTCTTCTCCTCCGCGATCTGCTTGAGGAATGCCTTCGTGCCCGAGTGCGCGATCGTGCCGAGGTTCTCCACCAGCTCGCCGTGCGTCATGCCCAGGCCGGTGTCGGTGATCGTGATCGTGCCCGCCTTGTCATCCGTGGTCACGGTGATGGACGGCGCGATCTCCGACTGATGGAGCGGCCTGCCCGACGCCTGGTGGAACCGCAGCTTCTCACACGCGTCCGCCCCGTTTGAAACCAGCTCGCGCACGAAGATTTCTTTGTCCGTGTAAAGCGAGTGGATGACGATGTTCAGCAGCTGCTGGATCTCCGCCTGAAACTGATGTGATTCCGTTTTGCTCATATTCCAAAACTCTTAGTAAACCCCTCGCGTGCTCGTCAAGGGGCGGGCAACGTAGAAGGCGCGCGGAACGCGCGCAAGGAGGGAGTCGCACCGCAGGAGACGAGGGCGCATCTTGCGCACTCCCCCCGAAGCGGAGCCGGCGCGGACGCCGGCGATACGGCCCGCGAGACGCGGGCGCTACGTAGCGCCGGCCTCCGGCCGGCCGTGCCGCAAGCGTCCCCGCTTGCCCGGCGGATTGAGTTCCGGGTTCGAAGTTTGATCGACGTTTCACGATACGTCCGGATAGATTCCCCTGAACTCGCACACTCCCATGAACAGAACGATCACCTCCCTCGGCCTCGCCGCGCTGCTCAGTTGTTTTTCAGCGTTCAGCCAGACTTCGCCCGCAGGCGATGAAAAGCTGGCCGCCCTGCGCGCGCTGAAGATCGACGCGGCGACGATCACTCGAGTGGAGCGCGATCCGTCGGCAACGCGAACCATCGTGAAGCTGGTGCTCACTCCCGCGAAGGGTTCGAGCATCAATGTCGAAGTCTGGCTGCCCGATGCCGGGAAATGGAACGCCCGTTTTCTTGGTCTCGGCAATGGCGGTGCCGCCGGAAAGATCAATCCCGGCGGTCTCGCGGCATCGAGCGCCGCGGGTTATGCGGTGGCGAGGACGGACATGGGCACTGCACCGAATCCCAACTCCGGCGTGGGCAATCCGGAGGTGTGGAAGGACTTCGGCTTCCGCGCCACGCACCTCATGACCGTCGTGGCCAAGCAGATCGTGCGGGCGCATTACGGGAAACCGCCGGAGTTTTCGTATTTCAGCGGCGGCTCGACCGGCGGCCAGCAGGCGTTGCAGGAGGCGCAGCGGTATCCCGAGGACTACGACGGCATCGCGGCTGCGGTCGCCGCGCATTGCCGCACGCCGCTGCACGCTTACTTCCTGTGGAATGATCAGATATTGAAAAAGCGGCCCTTCACGAAGTCACAGGATGCCGGCGTCATCGCCGCCGCGAACGAATACATGGCATCGCGGGAAATCCCGGCGGCGGCGGGCAAGTTCGTCTCCGATCCGCGCTGCACCGCGAAGGACATCGAGGCCGTCATCACGCTGGCGCGGAAAAAGGACGCGACGCTCACCGACGAACACGCGGCGGCGCTGCGCAAGCTCTTCGACGGACCGCGCCATGCCGTGACCGGCGAACGCATCTTCAACGGCATTCCGCCCGGCAGTTCCATCGAGGCCTCGCATGGACACCTGTATCTCTTCAACTGGGTCTTCGGCGCGGACAGGAAAATGGAGGACATCAACTTCGGTGCGGACATCGACACCTACACCGCCCGGCTCGCGCCGTATCTCAACGCGGAGAACCCCGACCTCAGCGCCTTCGCCAAGCGCGGCGGCAGGCTGGTGATGACCCTCGGCACCGCCGACTCCGTCGTGCCTTACCACGCCTCCATTGATTACTACGAGCGGGTGATCGAACGCCTCGGCGGGCTCGACACGGTGCAGTCGTTCTTCCGTTTCTACGTCGTGCCCGGCCTGGCCCACGGCGGAGGCCCGGGGATCAATCAGCCGCCGAACCTCCTCGAAGCCGTGAAGACCTGGCGAGAGAAAGGCACCGCGCCCGTCGCCTTGCAGGGTCGGCATGTGGAGAATGGCAAGCCCGCGTGGGAGATGCCGATCTATCCCTATCCATCACGCACCGGATGGAACGCCGCCACCTCGAGCTTCCAGCCCGTGGACGGCCCACGCGGAGGCGTGGAACGGATCGCCGAACGCTTCCGTCCGGCTGCGGCGGAATGAGATGGAGTGCGCCCCGTTTGCAACCAGCTCGCGAACGAAGATTTCTTTGTCCGTGTAATTGGATTCCTCGTTTAGCCTTCCGGGTTTGAAGCGAGACTCCTCATGTCGTCTCCTACGGAGGCTCTGCGGCGTGAAGACCGCGTCCCTTGGCGCAGTGCCTCAAGGTGTGCGCGGGATTGCGAGCAGGCCTTTCAAAAGTATCGCCTTGGCGTGCGAAGCAAGGCACTCTGCCCGTCGCTATGTCCGGTCTCATCGCCATTGTCGGTCGCCCCAACGTCGGGAAATCCGCGCTCTTCAACCGCATCGCCGGACGGCGCATCGCCATCGTGCATGACATGCCCGGCGTCACCCGCGACCGCGTGACCGCCGAGGCCGAGTGGCGTGGGCGGGCCTTCACGCTGGTGGACACCGGCGGCATCGGCCTGCTGCGCGGCGAGAAGGTGGAGGATGTCATCCTCAATGCGGCGCTGGACCAGGTGGAAATCGCCGTCGAATCCGCGCAGGTCATCATCCTCGTCGTCAACGTCCAGGAAGGCGTCGTGCCGCTGGACAAGGAAGTGGCCGACCGGCTGCACAAGTCCGGCAAGCCCGTGCTCGTGGCGGTCAACAAGGTGGACAATTACAAGGCCGAGGCGGGCGTCACCGAATTCGCCGAGCTGGGTTTCGACCAGCTCTTCCCGGTCACCGCCATCCACGGGCGCGGCATCGAAGTGCTGATGAACAAGGCGGCCAACTATCTGCCGGAGGCGAGCGCGACGGACAACACGACCGGCGACGCGCCATACGGGGTCTCCGAAGCCGAGGCCGCGGCAGAAGTCGAAGCCGCCGTCCAGGCCGACGCGGACGCCGCGGAAATCGGGGAGACCGGCCCGGCCAAGCGCCGTTATCAGCGCCCCACCGGCCCGCTCAAGCTGGCCATCGTCGGCCGGCCCAACGTCGGCAAGTCTTCCATCATCAATGCGCTCACGCATTCCGAGCGCGTCATTGTCAGCCCCATTCCCGGCACCACGCGCGATTCGGTGGACGTGCCCTTCGAGGTCGTGACCGAGGGGGTGCGGCAGCAGTATCTGCTCATCGACACCGCCGGCCTGCGCAAGACGCGCAACGTGGACACCAGCGTCGAGTTCTTCAGCGTCAAACGCACCGAGGAATCCATCGAACGCGCGGACCTCGTGGTCTTCGTCCTCGACGCCGAGACCGGCATCGTGGAGCAGGACAAGAAGGTGGCCGACCGCATCGTCCAGGCGCACAAGGCCTGCATTGTCGTCATCAACAAGTGGGATCTGGTCTCGGAGCCCGTGCGCGCCGCGCGCGAGGAGGAGGTCGCGCGCCGGAAGACGGAACGCAAACACCGCCGCGAAGGACAGTCCGACGAACTGACCACGCTGGGCGAGTTTGGTGCGTGGGTGCAGGAGAAGCTGTTCTTCCTGGACTACGCGCCCGTGATCTTCACCTCCGCCAAGTCCGGCTTCCAGCTCGACCGCCTGCTCGAGGCCATCCGCTACGTCGCCGCGCAGCTCCAGCAGCAGGTGCCCACGTCCATCCTCAACCGCACGATCAACACGGCCATCGAGCGACGCCAGCCCATCAGTTCGGTCGGACACTTCCTGAAATTCTTCTACGCCACGCAGGTCCGGCAATCTCCGCCCACCTTCCTGCTCTTCGTGAACCGTGATGAACTGCTCTCGGAGCAATACACGAAGTATCTCGCGGGCGAGATGCGCAAGGCCTTCGGCTACGAAGGCTGCCCCATCATCCTTGTCGCCAAGGCGCGGCCCAAAACCGTCGAGCCCGTGCGGAAGTTCAAACCCCGGGGCGGGCCACCCCCTCGCCCTCTGAAAAGGGGACGCCACCTTCAGAAAGAACGCCGGTCCGGGAAAGCCCGCGCGGCACGGGCACGGCGATAGGCGGAAGCCGTCCTTTCCCGGTCTGACAACTGGTCAAAACCGCTCCGAAAAGCGGCATATTCCAGCCTGAAATCAGGCAGGATTTTCCAACGCTCCCCCGGCAGCATCCAGGCTAGGAAGCCCCAAATAGTGTGTCAAAGCAGTTGCCTGACCACGACTAATGGGGGTAGAACCTTCCAGCGCTCATTCTCGATGGCTAGCTGGATCGCAGTCTTTTCAGTGCTGGGCATTTACCTTGTCCGGATGGTGGAACTGCGGGCCAAGCGGGACACCATCCCGGGCCAGGTGCGGGAGACCCGGACGCTGACCTGGTTCGTCGCGACCGGCACACTGATGCTGGTGGGGGCCATGGTGGAATTCTTCTGGCGCAAGCCCGGGTGGAACACGGCGACGTTCGTGCTCGGCTGGGCCTGTGGTCTGGCGTCGTTTGGCATCCGGCGCAGCGCGATTGCGGCGCTCGGAAAATTCTGGAGCCTGCATGTCGA